>NZ_FXTB01000001.1:600000-900000 GCF_900182605.1 Saccharicrinis carchari | reverse complement strand
GAGGCGGTTACGTATATGCGAAAATACGGCAAAAGCAAAGTTATCATCCCATCTCTACTTGACAATAAACAATACCAAACTGCCATTTACGATATTGAAGTTACTTACTTGAGTAAGTAATTTTTTAAATTTGCATGGAGAGCTGCTTTCCTGAAAATTAATTTTCCCTGTCGCCGACAGCAACTAAGTTTCGCCTTTATTTTCGCACCCCCAAAAGGGTTCAGCTAAGTTAGGGTACCCCGCATTTATATTCATCATGTTGTAATGTGATATATAATGCGGGTTATAATGCCCTTTTATTCTTTTACCCTATTAAAGCTCAGGGTATTGATCATCCAGTTGGGGAGGGATTTTTTAGGGTCACGTCCTTTTAATTTCATATACCAGCCCAGCTTTTCGATGATGGGTAGTTTATGTGTTTCCACAAACTCGATAGGGGTGCCGTCGGGATCCGAGATATAGGAGAACTGACCCGCTGCTACACCCATATCGAAGCCATCGGAGCTGTCTACGGTAAACGGGAATCCCTTGCGCTTCACTTCTTCTTTCAACAGGTCCATACCCATTATGTCGAAGCAAAGGTGTATGTATCCCAGTTCGCCCCAAATGCGATTTTCGTATATTTTGCGCGGCGTGCGTTCCAGTGCCTGAACAAGCTCTATTTGTGTAGGACCTAATAATTTACTAAAAGGGCCGGTACGTGGTTGGTGTTTGAGCAGAACCCTACGGTATTTTTCTTTTCCGCCGGGTATGGGAGCCAGGTCATCAAAGCTACCTGATTTATCATAAACTACTTCGCTGTATTCCAGAATGTCGCAATACACCTTTTTTGCTTCTTCAATGTCGGACACCCCTATTACAGCACCGGCCACACCACCGGTTACGGATTTTTGCTTTTTGTAATGATTTTTATCCTCAACTATTTCAAAAATATTATTGTAAGGATCTCTCAAATAATAATGAAGTTTTCCTTGTGGGTCGTTGGAAATTAAGCCCAATATATCCAAGCCCATTTCCTGATGTTTATCAAAGGCCTTTTTAACATCACGACATTTCATTTTACAAATAAACACGCCGCAATCGCCCAGCTGTACTTTAAAAACCGGAGGACGTGGTTCAAAATCGCTGTGTTGCCATATTTCAAAACCTCCACCACCTTCCATGTTCATTGCCAGGGCTGCGTAGCGCTTGTACACTTTTCCGTTGGTGTAGGGCAACATCAGTTTTGCAACGGCAGTATCTTCAAACACGTTGATGTCCATACCAAAAGCTTGGCGATACCATTTCCAGGCTTCTTTCGCATTTTTAACCCCAACACCTATCTGTTGGATACCACATATATTCTTTTTCGTCATCATAAAGCTTGTGTTTAATTTTTTATTTTGCTGACTATCTTATAATACAATGCAGGTAAATATTTTCGTATGTAAACCATTAATACTTCTTGCTTACCAATCAGTACATCTTTTTTATTTTTCTTTATAGCCTTTACTATTTTTTTTGCACACTCCTTAGCCGGCATGCCATTGGCCTGACCATCGTCCATTTTATTGTAGGACTGTCCATTCTCGATAAGGGCATGGAGCGAAATATCTGTTTTTATTCTTCCCGGTGAAACAATGGTTACTTGGATACTTTGCTCGTGCAACTCGGCCCTGAGCGACTCAAAAAAACCTTGCACCGCATGTTTGGAGGCAGCATAGGCAGTGCGCCACGGAAAACCAAACTTTCCGGAGATGCTGCTTACGATCACAATATGTCCGGCCTTGTTTTTTAGCATGTGTGGCAAAACCGCTTTGGTAAGTGCTACAGGGCTAAAAAAGTTAAGCTCCATAATACTTCGGTCGTTGGTCAGGGGTGTATCTTTGGCCAGGGAGCGCTGACTGCGTCCTGCATTATTTATCAATACATCAATACGGCCTGTTTGGTTTATAAGCGAATTTACCGTGTCTTCTATTCCCGCTGTTTTTGAAAGATCCATTGCTTGCACTATAACCGTACTTGTATGTTGCAGGCAGTTGTTTTTAACTTTTTGGAGTTTCTCCGTGCTACGAGCCGTTAAAATTAAATGGGCTCCCTCCCTGGCCAGGGTATAAGCCAGGGCTTCGCCTATGCCTGAAGAGGCACCAGTTATCCAAACTACTTTATTTTTTAGCTCTTTCATATTAAAAACTCATTTCGGCTCTAAAAAAGAGGCCATGATTATAGGTGTAACTTTTATTGCGATAGGTGTTTCCTAATTGCATAACATATTCAGCACGCAATATCTTTAAAATATTGGTCAGGCCAAAACCTATCTCGGCATAAGGCTTGTTTGTATGGTTGCTGTAATAGTCGGGCAAATCAAAAACACCATTGTACGAACTGTTTAAGCCTCCATAATGACCTTTAAATGAGACTATTTCGCGCAATTTTAACTTCTGAATGAGGGGAATATGATTTAAGATAATGCCGCCCCCATTAAAATGAAAATGGGTGTTGCTGTATAGATTATGAGCAAACGAAGCGTGGTGCAGCAGGTTAAAGTTGTATTTAGCATATCCTAAGGACATGGAACCTGCCGGCTGATCCAATAAATCGTAAGGTGCATCGCCCCATAAAAATCCGGCATTGAGCAAGTAACTCAAAAACACCTTGCCCATAACAATACGCCCTTGCACCGAGCCATGTACCTGGCCGTACATTCCGGCTTCGCCCATGTTTTGGTTAGGCAACACGGTTTCGCCAAAATCAAAGCCCAGGTTAAGGATGGGTTTGGGAGTAGAATAGTAAACACGATCGAAAAAATACAGATCGTACGGCTGCGCAAAAGCGTACCTGAAATTTACTAAAGCGCCATAGGTGACGTAATCGTTATATTCCGTACCGTTTTTTACGAATTTTACCGCAGGTGTTTGCGTGTTTTTTTGATAATAGGGCGATACTTCGGCATGGAAATCATTTACGCCGTTATATTCCAGGCGCATCTGCACGTTCGTTTCTTCTTTCAGGTAAGGGTTTTTACTTTTGGAGGTTACCGCCGCAATAAAGTTGCTGGTTCCCTTTGTGTTGGGGTTGTTTTTTACAAAACGATTGTACTTATTTATCGATACCAGGTGGTAATCGTTGGAATAGCTGGCTCTTAAAATAAACTTGTCCGTATCCAATGGTCTGTATGCCACGTTGGCCCCATATTTAAACTCCTTGCTTTGTGTACCGTAACCCAGAAAACCGCCCACATAAAAGTTTTCGAACATTTTTTGGCTTGTACGCAGCGGAAGAGTCCAGCGAGTACCCTCGATGCTGTTGGTACTGTAAATATCAAAAACAGGGCCTATATCTATTTTACCCACATTCAGATAACTCGATAAAGACAAGCCACCAATGGCATCAATGGCTTTAACATATTTGTTTTCTTTGATATTATCCAACCTTTTAAAGGTGCCGTCGTCCAATCGGTTGTTGGCAAAAGCTTCCTGATATTTCCAGCTGCTGGCCGTCATGTTTTCCAGCAGGGGGGAAGTTGAATATATAGTTGATTTACTGATAAGCCAGTTGCCGCTCTCCACCTTTTCTACCCGTTCCGAATCATAGGTTACAGTGCTGTCTTTGTTAATGATGAGCGACATGTTGATATCCACCTTTTGTTGGTCGTAGAACCATTTTCCGTTGGGCATTTTTTTATAGGAGACCGCGCCATTGAAACCGTTCACAAAATTCAGGTTGGCTTCTTTGGGAATATGGACATGAATTTCGGTAAGGGCATAGCTGCCCTCTTCAACAGCAAAACGTCCCGAGAACAGGGGGTTATATCTGTTTTTAGGAGCAAAAGAAAAACAATAATGTTTTTTACCGTCAACCCTTAGGCTGTCGTTGAAATAAATGTGGTAATAACTCATGGCCGAACTGCTGATGGGCGAAACAAAACCGCGATCCATAATGATGATCTGTTCCTTATAAAAATCCATATCTACCACAATGTTGCGCAATACATAGGTTTCGATGGCTTGGTTCATCCGGGGGAATATCCCGTCTTTTTTACTGTAAACAATACTGTCCTTAAACCCATCAACACTGGTGGCCTCTTCGTATAAATAAATGGGCGAGAAGCTTAACGGTTCGTTGTCGTTGGTTTTCAGCACTACATCATTGCCATTTTTAAAAAGGCGGCTGGCTCTCGAAGCGGTGTCTAAGGCAAGGTAAACGGTGGTGTTTTGCAGCGATTTATAATTGCCCACATTGTTTATTTGTTTGCTATTTTCTTTTTTATGTTCCTGTATCCGCTTAAAAATAACCTTGGTGATAGGCATCTTTGCATTTATTGTAATATCCTTTAGTAACTGTACTTCTTTTTTCAGGTATAGCTTCATTTTTTGGTTGGCATCTTTATTTATAAAGTGCTGCTCCCTAATATAACCTACCGATGAAGCACAAAGCGTATCGCTTTGCGGGTTGTTTAATTCAAAATAACCATCCACATTGGTTTGTGTACCCTGTATAGTGCCTTTTACCCAAACATTGGCAAAAGGTACCCCTTCGCCGTTCTCCTTATCCATCACATAGCCTGAAATTTTTTGTGAATAGATTCCTGAACAAGATAAAATCAGTAAGGAAACAATAATATATCTTAACATAGCATACAATTCACTTAACGTACTATTGCTTTTTCATTAACCAATACAAACCTTTAACTCCTATTTTAATATCGTCGAGCTTAAAAAGAACGAGTATTTTTTCCATGTAGGCCACAACACCCCAGCCTATGGCCAGATAGTAGAACCATGGAAAAAAGCCAAATACAAATAAAACGAAGAAAAAGATGCTCTGCACATATCCGGCCGACACTGCCGAGTATAGGTGTAGTCCGGGGATTTTTCCGAACCTAAAAAAAGATACAAAGTAACTCAGTACAAAAAGTGTGAGAAAAACATATAAAATCAATGCATGTGGTTCTATCACATCCCACTTAAAGAGGAACAAGCCTAACAAAGCTACGGCATATGTACATATATCGGCCAGATTGTCGAGCGCAGCCCCAAAGTTGGTTTGCAGCTTAAATAAGCGGGCTATGTTACCATCGAGTACATCGCTGACCAAACTAATACATAGCAAAATGACAAACCATTTTTCTTGTCCGGCAAAAGCCAGATACATGATGAGTGGAAATACCAATAAACGGTATAAGCTGATTAGATTAGGTACGTTAAGTACGTTTTCGCCTTTGATTATAATTTGTTTCATGATTATTAAATAGTATTGAGATTAAAAGAATCAGTATACAGTTAAATGCGGCCTTGTATAGAACCTGAATCCAGTTTATGCAATAAGTTCAGGTGATATTTATTTTAGGCTTTAGTAGGTATTGGTTTTACACTGTTGCCCCATCTTTTGATATTGTTTTGCTGCCTTTGGGTACAGGCAAAGTACCAATAAAATATTCCAGCATTTTATATGTGCTTTGTTCTTCGCTTATGCCCTGGTGTTCATTGTTTAAATTCTGATATCCGTTTATCCGTGGCAGACTATCTGTATTTTTTGTATCGAAATGAAGGTTTATATTGATATAGTTACCTGTAAACGACATGCCCACTGAAACCAATCGTTCCAGGGGACTCATATCGTCTTTTTTAAGGTTTTCGACAGGTACAATTTTTATAGGCATCAATTGGGTTACAGCACGAATGATATGTTGGTTTTTAACGGATTTTTTTGCGGTGAAATTCATAATGGTGGGTACCTTTTCGGTTGCAACAGTACGCATTAAATTATGAACCACAATATCGATAGGAATTAAATTTTGTGTGGCTTCGGGATCAACCTTCAACCTTACGGTTTGGTTGGGATAACGATGTGCCAGGCTAAACATCCGTTTGGCAAAATCAAAAATCCCATAATCTGTTTTTGTAATTCCGGTTTTACTGTCGCCTACAACCTGCGACAGGCGGATGATGTGTGCATTTATTTGATGCTCTTCTATATAGTTTTTCACTACGTTTTCGGCATATCTTTTAGATTGTTCGTAATAATTCCTAAAGGCCGATATGTTATCGTTATCGTAAAATTTTTCTTCGAAAAGCCCGCTCATACGACCGCAGGAGTAGGCCGTACTAATAAAAAACAAGCGTGATTTTGAATTGGCATAACGGGCATACACATCCAGGGAGTTTTTTATCCCATCGATGTTGGTGCCAAATATTTCGTTTTTCGATTTGCGGTCGTACTTTAGGCTGGCGGCAAAATGATAATAATCAAACTCGCCACTAAAAATATCCTGTAAGTCCTCTTCCGCCATCGAAAAGTTTTCTTCTGTTAGCGAATAAGCATACACTTTGAGTTGACAGGTACGTACATATTCGGCATCGTTAATTTCGGAAAGTACCTTAAACATCCTTTCGTTGGCAGATAGTTTTTTACTTCCTCTAACCAAAGCTATTACCTGGTAATTAGTGTTAAGTAAGCTATTTATGAAGTTGGAAGCCACATAGCCGTTGGCTCCGTTAATAATAATTTTCTTCATCTGTGTATAAAATTAGATAAGAGATTTTGAAACAAAACCTGCCTTAAGGCAGGGACAGCCATTTAACTGATTTCAATTATCTCTTTGAGTGTATGCCTCATAAATAATGGGCGTTTCATATGTTAATTTAATTAAGTAACTACAAGCCTATTACCAGTATAAACAAAATACTGATGGGTATGGTAATATTATCCGACCCGCGCCAACTGAATAATTCAGCAAGGCTACCCACTGTAGCTATAGCTACGGACAACCATACTGTTTTTAAATCGAGTAAATCGCGATAATAATAGAGTGCTATAAGGGAAATAATCAAGCTCATGGCAAAAAATGCACCTGATCCTAACCATGTTTTCTGGAACTTATGCCCAAATAGCACAATACGACCGTTATATTTTTTTACGTTCATACCCAGTATGGCCGCCATAGGATCACAAATGGCCAATATTAACATGGGTAGTATAAAAAAGAATTTATTACCGTATAAATAGGATGCTAAAAAAGTGGCGTAAATAGCCAGGGGAAGCAAATAACTTCCTATAGACTTGCGCTTTATATCGTGTATGGAGTTTAAATATTTACTGTGTTGTGTTATTAACAGTATAATAAAAAACACAGCGGCCAATATTAATACATACCAATGCGAGTTAAACATGTAGGGCATGGGGATAACGGCAAGGATGGAGGCAAAGTGGGCAAACTTGCGGGTTATCTCCCCCTTTATTTTAAATCTTCTGTAATTTAGCTCGTTAAAAATTAGTAAAAACGCAATTCCTACCAAATAAAAAAACGATAATGCAATTATACTAACCATAATTAAAGGTGTCTGTTTTAAAAGTTAAGTATGTAAATTCCCAATGCTACCCATGCGCCGCCAGCAATCAAACTGTCGAAACGATCTAAAAAGCCACCGTGCCCCGGAATGATTTGGTTATAATCCTTCACTTTAAACTTCCGCTTGTAAACAGAAGCTAATAAGTCGCCGGCCTGTGCAAAAACAATTATACCGAGTGCAAGGCTCATGGTGTTGAAAACAGAGGCCTGGTATAAATCGTTCAACAATAATGAACTAGCTATGGCTACCATGCCTCCTCCTACCGTTCCGCCCAATGTTTTGGCCGGGCTAATGGAAGGGAATAGCTTGGTTTTGCCCCAAAGTTGGCCCGTAATCTGGCTAAAGCTATCGAAAATTGAAAGCACCAAAAACGAGAACAGTATGATTTCTTTCGGCAATCCGCTGAAAACAAAGAAGCCTAAAGATAGGATAATGTAAACGATATTTGAAACTAAATAAAATAACAGTTTCTGATACCTGTTTTTATAAAATAAGCTAAAAAGTTCGATAAACCCCGCTGTAATTATGATCAGGCTTAAATATTTAAAATAAACGGGGTTTACTACAATGCTAAAAAATAAGATATGGATGATAACAAAGTAAGAAACGAACTTGGTGTAACTTTTTTTGGCAACCTGTTTTTCTTTGTTACGGTTTATAAAATAAAAGCCTATCCCGCCTAAAACAAAATAGCCTATGATTATACCGTATATTAATTTTATCATTCTTATGTAATTTTTACTTTATTATCATTAATAAGCCAATCAAAATCAGCACTACGGCATACAGGTAACGGGCTTTGTTTTCCTTATTATCTAATTGGGCTTTTGACACTATTTTGGGGCCCATGATGGATCCAATGACGGATCCGACTGTTAAAAATCCAATCAGGGTTAAATCTATTTGCCCCACTAAAGCATGGGCAGTAATGGCCGACATGGCATTTACCGTTACAACCATTAAGGAGGTACCCACCACCATTTTTAAAGGAATTTGCATCGATAACAAACCTGCCAAAACGGGGCCGGTGCCACTGGTGCCAAAGGCTCCCGAGATTGTACCGCCACCCAGCCCAAAAAATGCTGCTTTACTTTTTCTAATGTACTGTCTGAAATTCCATTTAATATTTTCTATTTTTATTATATTATTTTTGAGTGTACCATAAATAACACTTATTGCCAAAATAATTGCGTAAAAACCAAAATAATCCTTAAGCTGCTCCGGATTAATTTGGCTGGTAATATAAGCACCTAAAAAGGTGCCTAAAACACCAAAAAATGCAAATATCCATCCTACCTTAAAATCTATATTCCCCTTTTTATGGTGACCTAACATACCTACCATACCAATGGGCAGAGCGGCAACAAGCGAAGTGAGAACGGCAGTTTGCGGCGGCACATTAAAAATCAGCGTTAATACAGGCAAAAAGAAGAAGCCTCCGCCTCCTCCTAACACGGTGCCAAACAAACCAACTATTAAGCCAATTAAAGGCAATAATAAGTACAGAGGTTCTACCGGGGAGTGAAATATCATATACGGCTCGCTTTATTGAATGAAATCTAAACGGATATCCGCTATGGAGAATTTAATTTTGGCCTGTGCCAATATACCATTTTTATAAGTATACTCGTGTGTTACCTGTCCTTTGTCGTTTAATAATACGTAGGTGTGGTCATCGGTAGATTTGATTCTTCTTTTTTCTCCACTTTTTTCTTTATAAAGATAGCTTGAATGGATGGGTTCGTTAAAATAAAGCAAGCTGCCGGTATAGGTAATATCATCGTTTATTAAAGTCGAATCGCCGTCTTTAATAAGTAAATAATCATCTTTTTGAGCTATGAGCCAGGTGTCGGAATAGGTTTCGCCATTTTTTTTTGTTTGTAAATGCGATTGCCTCAACCGTCCGTTTTGATGTGTGGTTTCCTGAATGTATTTTACCTGATAGGTTAGCAATAACTTTACTTTAATATCCGTAATTCCTTCTATGCTTATGATGCCATTGTTGCTTTTTTGTTTAACGGTAAACTGCCCCAGGTTCATGCCAAGGGCACTTATGTTATATTTAATCGATTTTTCCGTAATGTTTTCGGATTTATTGGATGCTTTAACTGCTACCAGCGTATTAAAAAGTAGCGCTAATACAAGTGATAAAAATATTTTAGTTTTATTCATTTGTAGCTTTTATTCTTTTGCATAATGGATAACTCTTCCGGACACACAAATATAAGCTTGTGTTTAAGTATCACCAAAAAATGCTGGTTCAACTGTAAAAATCAATGTTTGAAAGGCGCTTTTTATCATGTGTAAAGGAGGTGTTTTTTTAATAGGGTTGAGGTTACGTATAGGAGAGAGGGTATGTAAACGTAAATATTAATGGTGTATTGCCTCTAATTAATGACGCTTGTTCGTTTATAAAAAGCGCTTAAAACCGTATCTTGTGCGACAAAATTAAATTAAAGTATGATTTTAACCGTTGAAAATATATTTTTAGTTGGCTCTTTATTATTACTGGCAAGTATAGTGGCAAGTAATGCTTCATACAAATTTGGTGTACCCACCTTGTTACTATTCCTTACCATCGGCATGTTGGCCGGCTCCGATGGCATTGTAGGTATCGATTTTGATAATCCCAAAGCCGCTCAATTTATCGGTATCGTATCACTCAACTTTATCTTGTTCTCGGGAGGTTTGGATACCAATTGGAAGGAGGTTAAACCTATTTTCCGCCAGGGCGCTGTGTTGGCTACCGCGGGCGTTTTTCTTACAGCTGTTTCGTTGGGAACCTTTGTGTACCTCATCACCGATTTTACAATTTTCGAGAGTATGTTGCTCGGATCCATTGTTTCATCAACTGATGCGGCGGCCGTATTTTCTATCCTGCGCTCAAAGAGTCTGGCACTAAAATCTAAACTTCGTCCAACGCTCGAGCTGGAGAGTGGAAGTAACGACCCCATGGCCTATGTGCTTACCATCGCTTTTTTGTCATTGGTGGTAAATCAGGATCAAAACGTGTGGTCGATTGTAATTCTCTTTTTTCAACAAATGATTATTGGAGCGCTGCTGGGGTTTGGTTTTGGCTGGTTAAGTAAAAAAATAATTAATAATATAAACCTGGATTTTGAGGGGCTTTACCCGGTATTAGTCATCGCCCTTATGTTTATAACATTTGGCGCTACCGATTTTGTTGGTGGTAATGGATTTTTGGCCATCTATATCTGTGCTCTGTACTTGGGTAACCAAAACCTGATGCATAAAAAAACAATATTAAAAATGTATGATGGTTTGGCATGGCTCATGCAAATTGTGCTGTTTCTTACCCTGGGTCTACTTGTTTATCCCTCGCACGTATTTCCTTTAATGGGTATCGGATTGCTTATCTCCTTGTTTCTGATTATTGTAGCTCGTCCTGTAGGTGTTTTTTTGAGTTTGGTATTTTTTAAGATGAAATTACGGCGACGGCTTTACATCTCCTGGATCGGTTTAAGAGGCGCGGTTCCCATCGTGTTTGCCACGTATCCGCTGCTGGCCGGTATCGAAAAGGCCAGTATGATATTTAATATCGTATTTTTTATTTCGGTAACTTCGGTTTTAATACAAGGTACTACCCTGCCAATAGTGGCCAAATGGCTTAGTGTAGCTTTACCCGCCAAAGCAAAACCGGTTACGGATATTGACAAGCTCATGAGCAATATGCCAAAGACGGCCATGAAGGAAATTCGGATTATGCCGGATTGTAAGGCCGTGGATAAAAAGATTGTAGAGCTCGATTTTCCCGAAAATGCTATTATAGCTATGGTGAAGCGGGATGATAAGTTTATAACACCCAATGGCTCCACACTCATCAAAGCCAACGATATTTGGGTTGTTCTTTCGGATAGCCAGCAAGGAATTGATAGGGTTAATGTTTGTTTGGAGGAAAAGCCAGCTAACACGAAAAAGAAAAAATAATGGAGTAGGAAATAACATCATCAGTGGTCTTCCACCTTGTACTTCGAGGGGGTTACCCCAAACTGCTTGTGGAAGCATTTCCTAAAATAAGCAACATCGTTAAAACCTATCTTTTCCGAAACTTCGTTAATCGCATACTGACCCGAAGCCAGCAATTGGGCGGCTCGTTTAAGCCGGATAGAACGCATGAAAACAGAGATGTTATCACCGGTAAAGGTTTTTATTCTTCGGTATAAAGTGGGCTGGCTCATGTTAAGGTTTTCGGCCAGCATGGCAGCGTTAAATTGAGGATTGTTCAAATTATCTTCTACCAGTTGGATTGCTGTGCGAATAAACATTTCATCCTTGTTGTCGATAACAATATTACTTGGTGCCAATGTTATCTTATGCCCGTAATAGCTTTTTATTTGTTCTCGTGTGCTAATCAGGTTTTCTATCTTAATTTTTAAAATATCGGGAGAAAAGGGTTTGTTAATGTATTCATCGGCGCCTGTTTCCAAACCGGCCAGTATGTCTTTTTCGTTGCTTTTTGCTGTGAGCAAAATAACCGGTATGTGACAATACGACTCATGGGTTTTAATGGCCTCGCAAAGCTGTATGCCGTCCATTATGGGCATCATAACGTCAGATAAAACCAGAACGGGCGATACTTTCTTCATTATTTTTAAAGCCTCCTCACCATTGCCGGCCTGATGAATCGTAAAGCGCTCGCTTAAAAGCGATGTTAAATATGAGCGTAGCTGATCATGGTCTTCTACAATTAAGATAGGGGCTAAGTTATTGTTGGTTATAATAGGTTTAGGAATGTCGGGAGTGGAGCTTTGTACAAAGTCAAGGTTGGAATGGGCAGTTAATAGTGTTTCTTCCTCTTTGATTTTTTCACCGTTTTCTGTATCGCTCATGGCCTGTTGTTGTTTCATCATGGGTAAGGCAACCGTAAATTTGGCGCCTGCACCCGGTTTGCTCTCCACGGTAATAGTACCCTTGTGCATCAGTACAAATTCGCGCACCAGCGAAAGACCTATGCCTGTGCCGGGTTGTACCGATTTTTTGGTTTGATAAAAACGATTGAAAACTTGTTCCTGCTCGGCTTTGTCCATCCCCGGCCCACTATCTTTAATGCTTATTAAACAATGTGTTTTGGTGCTGTTGATTTCTGTTATAATATTTTGCCCCTTCTGTGAGTATTTAAGTGCATTTGAAAGGAGATTAGAAAGTATGGAATGTAACTTTTCCTTGTCGAATTGGAGCAGAATATCTGAACCTTGCTTATGTACTTTCAGGCTAACACCTTTGGAGTGGGCGTATGGAGCAAATGATTTAATAAGTTTTTTAACAAAAGGTATAACATTTTCGGTTACGGGGTTAAAAGGCATACTTCCTGTTTCGGTTTTCCTAAAATCAAGTAATTGCGTAATCAGGGCATAAAGTTGATTGGCATTTTCCTGAACGGTTTTTAGTTTATCGGCAATAGGCAACGATAAATCTTCCTGAGCCAGTACTTCTTTCAAGGGTGCTATAATCAAAGTGAGTGGTGTTCGAAGCTCGTGCGAAACATTGGTAAAAAAGCGTGTTTTCATTTCGGCCAATTCATGCTCTTTTTCCCGTTCAATATTGGCAATACTGAGTTTGTATTCCAACTTCCTACCCTCGGCCTTTAACTTTTGCTCACGGTAAATTTGGCGCATCCGCAAACGTATTATAGTGAAGAATAGTGCGGCTATGATAAACAAAATAAGCAAACGACCCCACAATGTAGCATGCCAGGGCGGATGAACAATAATGCGAAGGGTGGTAGGATTTTCCTCCCATACTTCGTCGCTGTTAGCGGCGCGTACTTCAAAAATATATTCTCCCGCTGGCAGATTGTTGTACGAAACAGAACGTTGACTTCCATTTACTTGTGTCCAGTTGTTGCTGTAGTTTACCAGGCGATATTGGTATTTATTGCTCCGTTGGTTTAGATAGGATAAGCCAACATAATCAATGGCCAGGCTGTTTGTAGGATGATATAGGTGAATGGAGGAGGTGAATGGGGCAGCATGAGTTAAAAGTGTTTTACCGCCTACCTTTTCACCGGGCTGTAAACGGCGGTTTTTTATGCTGATACCGGTAATACGGGTGGGTGGCGCAAAGTTATGCTTTTGGATACTGTCCGGATGAAAGTAGAGCAGGCCCTTGTTGTTGCCCCACATCAAATAACCGTTTTTGAATTTGTGTACTGCCCTAATGTTATTGGCCAAATAGTAATTCTCAAACTTTAGGCTCCCGGTATTAAGCTTTGAAATGCCCGAATTGGTCCCTATCCATAAATGTTGCTCATCGTAAGGGAGTATGCAGGTAACAAAATTATGGGCCAGACCGTTTTGTCGGGTCAAATAGCGGATTGCACCTTGCTCAGGATCGTAATAGCCCAATCCCCCTCTGTATCCAATCCATATTTTACCATCCGGCATCTCGCTCAAGGCCCAAACCTCCTTATTGCTCAAAACCAATGGCGAGGCTTGTTGATCGTTAAATGCTTTAAATTTAAAAATGCTGTCCTGCTGATAGCTAAGTTTGTTTAATCCGTCATCTGTACCCAGCCATATATTTCCTTTTTTATCCTCCAAAATAGCCCGTATGTTATTTCCCGATAATTGCCCTCCTACCTGATCCCCTGAAAGTGACAGGTAAAATATGTTTCTATCATGTTGATAAAGTATTAGTCCGTTATCGGTACCCAGCCAAAAACGTTTTTTCGAGTCGATATGCATTGTGTTTATCCGGCCGTTCCAGTCCGGGTAATTCTGCGGCACAATTTTTATCTCGTCCATGTGGTCTTTTGCTGGATCGTAGTGAAGTAGTGAGGATTGAAGGGTGCCAAACAAAATGTTACCTTGTTCGTCAGATACCGACGATAGCACAATGTCCGTGGGGATTTGTCGCTTTATATTCTTTTGTCCGGTAGAAAACTGTTCCAATTCCATTTCCATATAAGGAGTAAAAGGGGTATTGGTCTTCTTAATTCCTCCATGATAAATAGCTATGTACAGCTTATGGTCCATGTCTTCTACAAAATCCTTTACCTCATACAAACTATTAAACTTAACCCGTTTGTAAAATTTCTTTTTTAAATTAATTTTTACGACCCCACCACCATGGGTGCCCACCCATAGTACCCCTGATGGGTCGTAGAGCAAGGATATCATGCGATTTTCGAGCTTGTCGGAAAAATCGGGATGATCCCAGTTGTAATGTTCATATACATCTGTTCCATTCATCCGTTTCATGCGATCCAGCCCGTCCCATGTAGCGGCCCAGTAATCGCCATGGCTATCTTTCACCACACCATAAACATCGTTATGGCTCAGGTAGGAACCGCCCTGGTTGTTATGCGAAAAAGAATCCTCTTCCCCTGTTTCAGGATTCAATAGGTATATGCCATGGCCTATGGTAGATAAAATAACGCCGTTGGCACTAAAAGTAATGTCGGTAACGATAGAGATAGGAGCTTCCGGGTTAGTTTTGCTAAGGATAAACACCTTGCTTTTATGGGAAGCATGATTATAGCGTATTACTTTGTTGGTGTTGGTACCAATCCAATATATTCCGTCACTCTGTTTCACTATGCAGGTGGCTGCCATATCCGCATTCACAAAGCTACTTTGGTCTTTCCAATTAAATACAACATGGTTGGCATCCAGGCGCTTGTTGGTAAAATTGAGCTGTGCCAATCCCCAAGGGGTGGTCAGCAGTAGCCCCTCATCCAAATTGCCCGCGATGCCGGTAATAGGAAACTCAGCTTCGGTAACTTGATCTTCTAGGACCGGCTTATAGTGTAATAAAAAGGATTCGTCAAGCGGATTGAATACATGCAAACCTTCGTTGCTTCCAATCCAAATATAACCTTTACTGCACTGGTATAGTGCATTTACCCTAAGGGATCCGCCCGGAGGATAAAACTGCTTTACATCAAAACCATCGTAGCGGTTGAGCCCGTCCGGGGTACCAAACCAAATAAAACCCTGGTTGTCCTTTAATATGCAGTTCACCTCATTATTGCTCAGTCCATCCTGCATGGTAATATATTGGGCACTGATTTCATAGTCCATACCATGAGCTTGGTAAAAAACATGTCCGAGAATCAGAAAAAAGAGCATTCGTTTTAGCATCTGATATTTTTAGATTATTAAACTGAACTATCCATTAATTTTCAGATATTATGAAAAATTCAAGGATTGTTCTGCCTTCGCGGGATGAACCCCCTTTTAAAAGGAGGTAGAAATAATACGTGAAACAACGTTCCGCGAAACCAATTATTTGGGCTAAAATACAAAATTTAGGAATAAAGAAGCACTTTCTTTCGCACAGGCCTGTCTGCAACAGGCAGGCTTTGAATACCAATGAAATTAATATCCATTACCCACTTTAAACTATATAGAGCAAAAATAAACGATAACTTCCATGTTTGCTGGGTTTTAAACCACTTAACTCCGGAGGAGTAATCCGTGCATAATCCCCAGTGGAGCCCACAAAACTGGGGGTAAAAAGCAATATGTACCTCACTCTGGAGGAGTTGCCGCAGAAGGAACAGACACTCAACTCAACTATTTATGTGATATCATCACATTTTTATCACCCTTAGTTTATAGGATTTGTGATGCGCCGCAACCGATTCTGAAAACCCGTGTTTGCATCATCTTTAAAAAATTATTATGATATGTAGTGGCTGTTTGCAGTATTCCCATATCTTAAATATTAACCCCAACGGGATTAATCTAAATTCCATTCCCCACTTTAAATTAATGCTTGCCTACTTACTTATGCGAATCATGTAAATAGCTTATTACTAAGGCTATGTGTGTTTGTGTGATTGTTTTGTCCTGCTTTTCTAAATGATATGCCCACGGAGCCCTGTGAACAATAATTAACGGTTTTTAGATGAAAACACCCCTGATGCAGATGGTTTGGATTGGATAAGTTTGTATTTAATTGTTATCAAATATTAAGCGTGCAATATTCATTCAGTAATAACTCAAATAATAGTATGGTAATCAAGGGAAAATTTTTAGGAAAACTTTTAGCGGGCGGTATGCTGCTTTTTGTAAGCCACTTGTTTGCACAAAGCAACAATTGGGAACATCCGCATTGGGAAAACCAATATGTGATTCAGGAAAATAAAATGCCGGCCAGAGCGACTTCTTTTTCCTATCGTGAAGTTGATGCTGCCGTTGAGATGGACAGAGATCAAGCAGAAGTGAAATTTTTAAACGGCGATTGGAAATTTAACTTTACACCTGACAGCAAAAATCGCAGTATCGATTTTGTAAGAACGGAATTTGATGCTTCGGGATGGGACGATATAAAGGTTCCTTCGTGCTGGGAGATGCAAGGGTATGGAACGCCTATATATACTAATGATGTATATCCCTTTACCCCCAACGCACCTTTTATCGACCGCACTAACCCCGTAGGTTCCTATATAAAAGAGTTTACCCTACCGGCCGATTGGACTGACCAACAGGTAATCATCCATTTTGGTGGGGTGTCGTCGGCTTTTTATTGCTGGCTTAACGGCGAGTATGTGGGTTATAGCCAGGGGAGCCGATTGCCCAGCGAATTTGACCTGAGCAAACATTTAAAGCAAGGCAACAACAAACTGGCCGTGCAGGTGATACGATGGTCCGATGGCAGCTACTTAGAAGACCAGGACCATTGGCGCATGAGCGGTATCCACCGCGAAGTGTTTTTGATGGCTCAGCCCAAGGTGCACATCAACGACTTTTTTGTACGCACGCCTTTAACAGATAATTACACCAAAGCATTGCTACAGGTCCGTCCGGAGATAGTTGCCCGGGGCGTATCATACGACGGATGGCATTTGGAGGTGGAACTGTTGGATGCCGCAAACAATAGCGTATTGGAAAAAGCCATGCGGGCCCCCGTAAAAAATATCATCAATGAATGGTATCCGCCCCGCGACAACGTTTATTTTGCTTTGATGGAAGCTGAGGTAAACAATCCGCGTTTATGGAGTGCCGAGGATCCCTACCTATATAAAACCGTTTTTAAATTATTGAACGATAAAGATGAACTGGTAGAAGTGCGCAGTACCAAAATTGGTTTTAAAGAATATGCGCATACCTCCGAAGGTGTTTTTACCGTTAACGGAGAACCCGTAAAATTGATAGGTGTAAACCGTCACGACCACAGCGACACCGGCGGCAAGACCGTGACGCGCGAAGAAATGAAAAAAGATATTGAGCTGATGAAGCAGTTTAATATCAATGCGCTGCGTGCTGCCCATTACCCCAATGATCCCTACGTTTACGAGCTGTGTGACGAGTATGGTTTGTACGTGATGGACGAGGCCAACATTGAAACACACGGTATTGGCGGTAAGCTGTCCAACGATATTACCTGGAATCCCGCTTTTATGGACAGGGTGATACGCATGGTGGAGCGCAGCAAGAACCACGCCTCCATCTTTTCCTGGTCCTTGGGCAACGAATCGGGCTGTGGCCCCAACCACGCATCGGCAGCAGGCTGGATAAAAGACTATGACCCCACGCGCCTCGTACATTACGAAGGAGCACAGGGACAACCCATGCACCCCGATTACATCCCGACAAACTCACCTAAGTGGGGCACTAATTATTACAGGACTATGGCCAACCCCACCGATCCGCTCTACGT
Source organism: Saccharicrinis carchari (assembly GCF_900182605.1). Lineage (NCBI taxonomy): Bacteria > Pseudomonadati > Bacteroidota > Bacteroidia > Marinilabiliales > Marinilabiliaceae > Saccharicrinis > Saccharicrinis carchari. The sequence continues at coordinate 882,043 of NZ_FXTB01000001.1, read as the reverse complement.
GGATATGATCAGCCGCATGTACCCTTCTCTGGAGCAGTTGACTACCCTTTTAAACAACGATTATATCAAAAGACCTGTTGTGATGTGCGAATACGCACATGCCATGGGCAACTCCCTGGGTAACCTAAAGGAGTATTGGGACATTGTTTATGACCATCCTAAAGCGGCCGGCGGTTTTATCTGGGACTGGATAGATCAGGGCATCCGTGCCGAGGACGAAGATGGCACCGTGTTCTGGAAATATGGCGGCGACTTTGGCGACGTGCCCAACCTGGGTAATTTCTGCATCAACGGCATCATTAATTCCGACAGGTCGGTAAAACCACAATTGGAAGAGTGTAAATATGTATTTCAGCCCATAGTGTTTACAGGGGTGGATCTGCAGAAAGGTATCGTTGAGGTAAAAAGCCGAATGAACTTTGTTTCTACGGGCGATTATTATTTTAGATGGTCGGTGGCCGAAGAAGGCAAAGAATTGCGCAACGGACGTTTGGACGATCTAATTATCGCGCCCGGCGAATCGCAAACGATTACCCTTCCGCTCAATAAAGTGAAAATTAAAGAAGGAAAAGAATATTGGCTGCGCATCAGTATGCACCATAAGCAGGCCACACTGTATTCCGAGGCCGGATTTGAAGTGGCCAAGCAGCAATTTTTATTGCACGGCGCAAAAGAAAAGGCAGCCGTTGATTTTTCCGGAGCCAAAGGGTTGAGCTATACAGAAAACGAAACAACGGTTCAAGTTAAAGGAAAGAACTTTGAGATGAGCTGGGACAAATCCACAGGGCAAATGATGGATTATACCTATCAGGGAACCACCTATATCGAAAAAGGACCAATGGCCAATTTCTGGCGTTCGCAAACCGATAATGATACTCGGGGTTGGAAATCGCATACGGCAGCTGCATTCTGGAAAGATTTTGCCAAGCTAAGCCCGGAGGTTCAATTGGAGGTGGATCAATCCAACCCATCGTACTTAAACCTTAAGGTAACACAAAGCTATACCGAGGATTTGCAAATTAACACCATCTACAAAATAGATAACAAGGCACAGGTGCAAGTTACCTTTGATGTAGCGATGAGCGAAGATATGTCTATGCCACTGCGCATAGGTTCGCAAATGGAGGTGAACGACGATTTGCAAAATATGAAATTTTACGGCAAGGGACCCTGGGAAAATTATATCGACCGCGCCTTTGCTGCCGAAGTGGATGTATACAGCGGTAAGGTGGACGACTTCGTATTTCATTACGTAAGGCCCCAGGAAAGCAGCAACCGCACCGGGGTTCGCTGGTTGCAACTCACTGCCAATAATGGCAAGGGGATTCTGATAAAAGGTATGCAGCCTTTGAGCACCTCCGTATGGCCATGGACCATGCAAAACCTGACAGATGCCAGGCATATCAACGCGCTTGAAAAAGCCCCGTATCTCACCGTTAACATCGACCTGATACAGGTGGGCGTGGGCGGCGCCGATACATGGAGCAACAAGTCAAAGCCCATTGAGCAATACCGCATCAAGCCCGGCAATCACTCCTACTCGTACAGTATTCGTCCGGTAAAGTAAAGAAGAACGGAGGAATGGTTCGGTATAGGCAAGCTGCCAATCAGAACCGTTCCAATCAACTTATTATAAAAGCCTAAACGGGCAAACCCAATAAACCGCCCGTTCAGAAAGTGAAGTAGTTTTATTAATCATGAAAAACAAATCTTTTATGGAAAAAAAATCCATTCGCCCGGGATCTGTCCTCGACAGCCTGAGGCTAAAAAAGTATCGCGGCATTCAACTGCTGGGTATCTTTTTACTATGTAGTTTGCTGGCCACCGCCCAGCAATTAAATGTGAGCGGTGTAGTAACCGACCCTAGCGGCGCACCATTGCCGGGTGTTAACGTGTTTGAAGCAGCCAATCCTACTGCAGGTGTAATTACCAACTACGATGGCGAGTATGCCATCACGGTTAGCGGTGCCGAGGCTCAGGTAACTTTTTCTTTTATCGGGTATACAACCCAGATAATTGATGTTGCCGGACGCAGCACAATTAATGTAACGTTAAGCGAGGAAATGCTCGGCTTGGACGAGGTAGTGGTTGTAGGTTTCGGCACACAGAAAAAGGTAAATGTAACCGGTGCGGTTTCCAGTGTGGATACAAAAGTGCTGGAGTCACGACCTGTACAAAATGTGGCTCAAGCACTGCAAGGCGTTGTGCCGGGACTTAATTTTTCACAGAATAACGGAGGGGGTGCTTTGGACAATACCCTGAGTGTAAATATCAGGGGTTCGGGTACTATTGGTGCTGGTTCTTCTTCTTCGCCCTTGATATTAATCGATGGGGTAGAAGGAAATATGAACGCCATCAACCCTGCGGATATCGAAAATATTTCGGTACTTAAAGATGCCGCATCCGCCGCTATTTATGGATCGCGCGCCTCCTTTGGTGTTATCTTGATTACCACTAAAACCGGAAAAGCAGGTAGAACCAAAGTCAATTACGGTTATAACCTGCGCTTGGCCGATGCAGCCCAGATACCTGAAATGATGGATTCCTGGCAATTTGCCACTTATTTTAATGAGGCAGCTTCAAACTCCGGACAGGGTGCTGTCTTTGCTCCTGAAGTGATGGACCGAATCGAGGAATACCAGAAGTGGCAAAAAGGTGAGATTAGCGGCTCTGTTGACGGAACAACTTTAAACCCGAACAACAACAGATGGAATGCTTATACGGGTGCGAATGCCAATACCGATTGGTTTGCAGAGATGTATAACGATTGGGTGCCATCGCACGAACATAACCTGAGCATGTCAGGAGGTACAGAAAAAGTAACCTATGTGGTAAGTAGTAACTTTTTGGATCAGCGCGGTCTTATCAACCACGGTAAGGACGAGTTTAACCGATACAGCTTAAATGGAAGGATAAATGCTAATTTAACCGAAAAAATTAAACTGAACTACAGCAACAAATGGATTCGCGAAGAGTATGAAAGACCATCGTACATGACAGGATTGTTTTTCCACAACATTGCCCGTCGTTGGCCTACCAACCCGGTGCGTGACCCTAATGGTTACTATATGGAAGGTATGGAAATACTGCAAATGAGAGATGGTGGCGTGGATAGAAAGCAAACCGACTATCTGTATCAGCAGGTGCATTTTACGTTTGAGCCCATCGAAAATATGAAGATCAATGCCGAAGGTAATTATAATACCAAAACCGTTTTCCAGCATTGGGATGTGCTTCCTATCTATGGTCATGATGGCGACGGCAACCCATTTCCTGCACCATGGCGAGGTGGCGATGCCGGTTCTTCCAGTGTTGCTGAATCAGCATACAAGGAAAACCTGATAAGTACCAATCTGTATGCCGATTATTTTAAACAATTCGATTCAGGTCATTATTTTAAAGTGCTTGCAGGGGCCAATGTGGAGCTGATGAAAACGCGTAATGTGGGAGGAAGCCGTAAGGACTTGATTACGCCCGACGTTCCAACGATAAATACGGCAACCAACGAAACACCCAGTTTATATGGTGGTTATGCACATTGGTCGACATTGGGTTTCTTTGGCCGTGTAAACTACAATTACATGGAAAAGTATTTATTTGAAGCCAATATACGTCGCGACGGAACCTCACGCTTTATCGACGACAAAACATGGGGTACTTTCCCATCATTCTCTGCGGGCTGGAATATTGCTAGAGAAGATTTCTTTAGTGGCTTAAGCGATAAGATAAGCAGCTTTAAATTAAGGGCTTCGTGGGGACAATTGGGTAATATGAATACCAATGCCTGGTATCCGTTCTATCAAACTATGCCTATCGGCGTTGGCAGTGGAAGCTGGCTGGTGGACGGTAAAAGACCAAACAACTCACGTGCCCCGGGCATCGTAAGTGCGCTGATGACTTGGGAAACCATAGAGTCGTGGGATGTTGGTTTGGATTGGATTGCACTAAACGGAAGGTTTACTGGTGTATTCGATGTGTTTAAACGTACTACCAAAGATATGATAGGACCTGCACCCGAGCTTTCTTCTATCCTGGGTACTGGCGTGCCAAGGATAAACAATGCCGATATGGAATCCTACGGCTGGGAGTTGGAATTACAATGGCGCGATAGGATAGGTGATTTTTCCTATGGAGCAAAATTAGCCTTGTCCGACGATCAACAAAAAGTAACCCGCTATCCCAACGATAGTTATGCGTTAGGTAGCTGGTATAGTGGACGTATGCACAACGATATTTGGGGATATACAACCGTAGGTATTGCCAAATCGCAAGCCGAAATGGATGCCCATTTGGCAAAAGTAGACCAGAGCAGTTTAGGTAGCCAGTGGGCAGCCGGTGATATTATGTATGCCGACATAGATGGCGACGGAGAAATTAATACCGGTGCCTATACATTAGACGATCATGGCGACTTGTCCATTATCGGTAACTCATCGCCACGTTACAAGTTTGGTATTACGTTGGATGCTGCCTGGAAAGGATTTGATATGAGCATGTTTTGGCAAGGCGTTGCAAAACGCGACTATGCCCTGGGAGGCCCATATTTTTGGGGTGCCTCAGGTGGTATGTGGCAATCGGCCGGATTTAAAGAGCATTGGGACTTCTTCCGTGCGGAAGATAATCCTTTGGGTGCCAACCTTAATTCATACTATCCCCGACCATTGTTTACTTCCAATAAAAACCAGCGGACACAAAGTCGTTACTTGCAGGATGCGTCGTATATGCGTTTAAAGAATATCCAATTGGGTTATACGTTGCCTAAATCGCTTACCGACCGTGTTAAAATACAATCGGTTAGGTTTTATGTGTCTGCCGATAACCTGCTTACCTTTTCTGATATAACCGGTGTGTTCGATCCCGAGCTTTTAGGTGGCGATTGGGGTGCCGGAAAGTTGTATCCGCTTAGCAAAACTATTTCGATGGGTGTTAATGTGAATTTCTAAAAAAATAAATATTATGAAACTAAAAAATATAATTTCCAAATGGACATACGTAGTTGCGCTATGTGCCTTTGGCTTGTCGCAATATTCATGCGACGATTTTCTGGAGCGTGAGCCCCTGGATAGGGTGACGCCGGAGTTGTTTTTAAACTCTGAAAACGATTTAGCATCTTACCCGATCGCTTATTATGGTAGTATTTTTCCTACACACGGCGGATGGAGTACAGGAATAGGACGTTTTGACGACCATACCGATAATCAGGCCACCTCTAATGCTTCCTATGGATATTATGTGCCGGGCGAATGGAAAGTGCCTGCTAGTGGAGGCCTTGGCTTAGGTAATATTCGGGATTTTAACTGGTTTTTCGAGCAGGTATTGCCCAAATGGCGTAACGGTGCAATATCCGGTAACGAAGCAAATATCGATCATTACATAGGTGAGGTGTATATGTTGCGCGCCATGGAGAATTTCGATTTCTTGAAAAGGTATGGCGATTTCCCTATCATCCGAAATACCGTGAGAGATGTACACGGAGATTTGGTTGAAGCTGCTAAGCGTGCCCCCCGAAACGAGTTTGCCCGTTTCATCCTGTCCGATCTGGATTCGGCAATTATGCTTTTGAACAACACGGGTAACAATAAAGTAAGGTTGACCAAAAATGCCGCCTTGCTGGCCAAGTCGCGTGTAGCACTTTTCGAGGGTACCTTCCTCAAATACCACAAAGGTACACCCCGTGTGCCGGGGGGACCTAACTGGCCCGGTGCCGACATGCCTTACAATAGTGGTTTTAGCATCAACATAGATAGCGAAATTGACTATTTTCTTACACAGGCCATGGCAGCCGCCAAAGAAGTGGCTGATGGCATTGACCTAACCGTCAATTCGGGTCAATTAAATCCGGATATTGCATCCAGTGGAGCTGTTAATCCATCAGGGTGGAACCCTTACTTTGAAATGTTCGGATCCAGAAATATGGGAAGCTATCCCGAGATTCTCTTTTGGCGCGATTACGATTTGGAATTAAATATTACACATGGGGTATCTATCTATATCGAACGTGGAGCTAACACCGGTTTAACACGTGGTTTTGTGGATGGTTTCCTAATGAAAAACGGTTTGCCAATTTATGCCGCAGGATCGGGTTTTCAGGGTGATGTAACCATTATGGATGCCAAGGAAGACCGCGATGAGCGACTGCAACTGTTTTTAGCCGGCGAGGAGGATCTAATGGAATCAATCAGTAAAGCGGGTTCCAGCAATATTGACTCTGTAGCTAAGTTTGGTGTTCCAACCCTGCTGAATTTGGAAGAAGTGAGAGACATTACCGGCTATCGTTCCAGGAAGTTCTTGAACTACGAATTAGACGAAGCACCGGGCTCCGACCTTACATGTACGGCTGGATCCCCTATCTTCCGTGTGGCAGAGGCCTACCTGAATTATATAGAGGCATCGTACGTTAAAAACAATACCATCGATGCTACCGCCGATAAATATTGGAGGGCTATCCGTAGCCGGGCCGGAATTACTGAAGATTACAATGTGACCATTGGTGCTACCGATCTTAGCCAAGAGAATGACTGGGGCGTTTATTCAGCAGGGGTACCCGTTGACGAAACTTTGTTTAACATCCGTCGCGAGCGTCGTAACGAGTTTGTGAGCGAAGGAATGCGCATGAACGACCTGAAACGCTGGAGAGCTATGGATCAGGTAAAGGATTACGTGATCGAAGGTTTTAACCTCTGGGATCAAGCCTACGACGACGATCTGTATAAAGATGAGGATGGTAATTCCTTGCTTATTTCGGATGGTGGTTCAACAGCTAATGTATCTGCTCAAAGTTTGGGTACTCATTTGCGTCCTTATCAAAAGGTAATTGCAAATAATGAGGTTTATAATGGTTATACCTGGAGTAAAGCCAATTACCTGTCACCAATTTCCTTCAGGGAGCTGCAGCTGGCTTCGCCCGATCAGGTTAGCGTAGAAAACTCTAACTTGTACCAGAACCCATATTGGCCTTCTGAGCCAGGTGCAAGTGCCTTAGAATAGTAATTTTAGAATATCACTCCAAAAAGTGAAGTTTTTAAGGGCACCGTCAACTCCGAATAACGAGTAACGGTGCCCTTTTTGTATTACAAAAATAATGAAATTAAGAATAATGTATTAATCATGAAGGATGTTGTAAAGAGTATGGTGTTGCTTCTGTTTGTCTCAGTTATTTTTTTCGCATGTCAGAAAGAGAATGGGCCGGATGAAGAAGTTCCAATGAATTGGCAATTAGTTTTTAGCGACGAGTTTGAAGGCGGTGCCTATAAAAACGAAAATTGGGAAAGTTATCAGACCCAACCTTGGTCGTCTGCCTGGAATAAATACGTAGTTCCTAACGATGCTTCATTGGCAGAAGTAAAAGATGGCGCCTTGCACCTGAGGGCCCGATGGAATAGCCAGACTGACCTTCCTGAAACCGGAGCAATCCAGTCCTTGGGCAAATACAGTTTTAAATATGGAAAGTTTGAGGTAAAAGCTAAATTTTCTCGTTCGGGCCAGGGCGGATGGCCGGCAATCTGGCTTATGCCTCAGAATCCTGTTTATAAAGGTTGGCCCAATGGAGGCGAAATTGATGTTATGGAGCGTTTGAATAATGATGCATTCGTTTATCAGGTAATCCATCAGTCCGTATCCGATGGCAAAGCCTTGCAACCCGCCCCAGGTACCACTGCAAATATTAATAGGGCCGAATATAACACTTACGGAATAATAAAATCGGAAAACTCTATTGAATTCCTGGTCAATGGCAAAACTACCTTCACCCACAAAAAGAATACGGTTAATGGTGCGATGTGGCCCTTTGAAACCGATTTTTATATTATCCTAAACTATGCCTGTGCCGATAAAGGTTCTTCCGGTATCGATTTCTGGCCCGGAGCAGTTACCGATACGAAAGATTTTCCCTACGAGATGGTCATTGATTATGTAAAGGTATGGGAATGGAAAGAAATCTAAAATCAACAGCATTTGATTCAGAATGGCGCATGATAATATGTTTGTCAGTATTTGGGATGCCAGCATTTACGGCGTTTCCGGTAATTTAACACTCAAATCAAAATTTGATTATTACGGGGTAAAACAGGGGTAACAATATTTGGCAAGTCGCACGTTCCGTCCCGGATCGGACGGGATAGCTTTGTTGTCAAATTAATTTACCATATGAGGTAGCTAAGGGCTCTGGGGGAGTTTCCATCCATATCTTTAACATCATCATAAACCACCTCAAATGGCCATTTATATTACTGCGATCTGTTCTGCAAGGTTGAACAGTTGTATGTGAAATGTCTGCATGCCGATAAACCAGCAAGTCGCCTGCAAACTTGATTATGTTAGGAATAATGATTTAATTTGAACACTATGTATATCTCACATAATAGACCAGATTAATTTTTGATATCAACAAATAAAATTAATAGGGAAATGATGACTGAGTTTTACTGTTAATTAGAATTATACAGACAAATAAATAATTTCTAAACTTTATTATCCTAAAGATGAAAAAGCAACTTAATTTTAATCGAATTTTATTTGTAGTGTTTATTTCCGTACTTGGATTCGCTACATATTCATGCGAAAAGGAAAGCACAAAACCGGCCTGGATCACGTATTCCAAAGCGGACGGCAATATCAATACTTCAATAAGTAGCATTGCAGTTGATGCAGATGACAATAAATGGTTTGGTGGGTTAAATCATGACGGATGCCTAACGAAATTTGATGGAACAAACTGGACAAATTATGATTCGATTGATAATGTGATGGCAATAGCAATAGATGACGAAGGAAATAAGTGGCTCGGAATTAACGGAGGATATCTGACAAGGTTTGATGACAAGAGTATTTCAATTTATGAGGAAATCGCCAATGTTACCGCCATAGCAATTGATAAAGAGGGTAATAAGTGGTTAGGAAATTCTAGTGGCATCGTTGAATTTGATGGTAAAGATTTCATTCATCATAATTCAGGTGAAGATATGAGCGTTTTTGCCATTGCGATAGATGAGCAAGGAAACAAATGGATTGGAACGTATACCGGCGTAGTGAAATTTGACGGTAAAAATTGGACTAAATATACCAGTGTTGGTTGGTTCTATCATTTTATAATAGATATTGCTGTAGATAAACAAGGGATTGTGTGGGCTGTGGGTAGCGGAGTGTCAAAGTTTGATGGGGAAAATTGGACAACATATACTAAAAAGGATGGATTAAATCATATTGCGGTCGGTTCTGTTGCTATTGATGCGCAAAATAATAAATGGTTTGGTACTGTAGAGGGCGCCACTAAATATGATGGACGAAAATGGACGAGATACACTACCGCTAATGGTTTAGGAGGTAATTATGTAAATAAAATAGCGATCGATAAACGTGGAAATAAATGGTTTGGAACAGTGGATAATGGAATTACAGTGTTGATGGATTAATTGTTTACAAACAGGGCAGGTTTAAAAGTTGGCTTATGTTTAGAATATGAGATTAAAAAGTCTGATAAACAGGGAGTTTGTGTAAATCTTCCACAGCAGTTGCGACATTGTTGAAAAGCACGATTTATACTATCTCCAGATAAAAGCAAAATACCTTTATTTAAAATAAAGCAATAAAACTCTTTCGTCAAACTTAAGTATAAGTAGGGTAGTGATATTAATTAGGAGATAGTGGTATTGGATGATGGGTAAAAACAAAGTACTCGTTGGTGTTTTGGCATTTATACCATATTAGTGTCAATGTCACTATCGTTAAAGATACAGTAACCGATTAGTTGATTTGGCAGGTGAAAAAAGCACATAGACAAGCATATGACACGATCATATCGAACCGCAAAACCAACGCTCCCAATCTCTATCACGAAGTTTACCAAGGCATTTGCAAGTCGCACGACAATCAAAATAACATTCCTTTTACACCTTATATCCCGTCCCTTATGGGACGGGATACTCCCAGGATTCCTTATCTACAACCCGTATTTTGTATCTATCGGCACAGTGGGCTAATAATCCAACAGTACCAAATATTATAACTGTGTAGTGGAGCCTTCGGCATGCCCTACCCATAATTATATTTTTATAATAGGATACTCCTTTCTATCTTTAGGGGCGGGTGTAAATCGGTTATCGGTATTAGGTGTACCGTAATTCGATAATCAGATTTACAAACCTAAATGGAGTGAAACGCCATCCTGCCGCAGGTAATTTAATTAGGAGGGAAACTCAAAATTAGCAACTCAAAAATCAAAAATCATGAAAACATTTCTTTTTCTTATGCTACTATTTGTCGTAGCTTGTCAAAGTCCACAAAAAAAGCAAAGCCAAAGTACAACTCACGAAACTATAGAAACTAACGCAGTAGCTTCGGAGGATGCCGTTATTTTTGAACTTGCGGTGGATGGTATGACTTGTACAGGCTGCGAACAGACCGTGATTAAATCCGTTGAATCGCTTGATGGGGTGCAGTGGGTAACGGCCAGCCATGCTAATGCCAAAGTAATGGTTGCCCTAAACAAGACAAAGCCCGACACTGCTTCGGTGCGCCAAAAAATAAACGACACAGGTTACCAGGTTGCTGCTATTACTCAAAAAGAAAATGCTACGGAGTAATAGTTCTGGCTACTTAAAGCATAATGCTACCTACTGCCTCGGTCTATGTTATATAGTAACATTGAATGAATTTGTTGGGCAGTTCCCGGTGGATGAGGAACAAGGCAATACGAGCCCTCCGATTAGCGGAGAGAGGAAATACTAAAATAAAACAGTAACAAACATCCAAGAAAAGGGGAAAATTTCCGGTTTGTTTAGATTCTACTATTCAATATTTTCAATGAAATGGAATGAATATATTTTTTAAATTCCGGAACAGTTGAGGTTCCGGCACCTAAAAAATGTTCCGGAAAGTGTTGTTTTACTGTGTTTACCTTTTAAGTATGTGCGTTATTGTTTTGGCTTGTTATGTATTTCGGTGAGTGGTGTTATCAAACCCGTTTCCAGGTCGAATATCCAGCCATGCAATTGCAGTTCTTTACCTTTTTTCCATGCTTTTTGGATAAGGGAAGAGGAGGCCAGTTTTTCTATTTGACGTTCCACGTTAATCTCACACATGCGGTTAATCTTTTCTTTTTCGTCCAATATGGCATCCAGCTCTAAACTGTTCCTTTTATACGCCTCCTTTATTCCGGATAGCCAGTCGCCTAAGTACTTGTCGGTGTTGTTTTTCATGGCAGCAATAACACCACCGCACCCGTAATGGCCACACACCACAATGTGCTTCACATGTAAATAGTCTACCGCATATTTAACTACACTCATGAGGTTAAAATCGTTGGTTATTACCTGATTGGCAATATTACGGTGAACAAACAGTTCGCCCGGTTCGGTCTGTGAAACTCCGGCCGCCGGCACTCTGCTGTCGGAGCATCCTATCCACAGGTAATCAGGGTATTGACCCAGAGCCAAATGTTTAAAGTAATCGGCATCCTGTTCAATCATTTGCTTGGCCCATGCTTTATTGGCTGATAAAATTTCCCCGTAGGGTTTTCTTCTTTTCTGTATGTGGTTACTTGCGATTTTCATTTTAATATTTTTTTACTGTTATGTATCTCTGCTTATTGAAAACAAAGGATGATTTAATCATGGGATATTTCTTCTCTTTTGTTAATCGTCGAAAAGTATAAAATCAATAATTTTTCGGGAAATAATTAAAGGAAAAATTTAGATGAACAGCATAATTTTGAACATTATCTTAATAATATTCTATTATTGTTTAACTTTGAATATCATCCGCCGAAAATAAAAATATTTTAACGTATAATCTAAACATATCTGTAAAATGAAAAATATTTTAAAAATTACGGGGGGAGTACTCCTATTTATTTTTTTGTTACTATTAGTTACCCCTTTATTTTTTAAGGGAAAAGCAGAAGAATTGGCAAAAAGAGAAATTAATAAGCAAGTGATGGCTCAGGTAGATTGGGATAGCTTTTCGATTTCACTTTTTAAGCATTTTCCCAATATATCCGTTGGTATGTCGGGTTTGAGAGTAGTTGGATTGGATAAGTTTGAAAAGGACACCCTCCTGTTTTTGAATGAATTTGTGTTGTCGGCCGATCTAATGAGTGCTATCAGAGGAAACTTATCCGTTGAGCATGTGTTACTGGACAAACCCGTGGTGTTGGCCAAGGTGTTGGCCGATTCTACCGCCAACTGGGATATCATGCGCCAGACGGACGAATTGACCGAACCGGAGGATATAAGTACTACGGGAAGTGATTTTACCATTGATTTGCAAAGTGTTAAGGTGCGCGATGCAACAATTACCTACCTTGACCAAACGATGGATTTGCTTACCGATATACAAAAGCTCAATTTAAGTATGTCGGGTGATTTGTCGGCATCCGCCAGCACCTTGTCAACAGAAGCTAGCATAGAAGAGCTTACCCTTAGCATGGAAGGAACCAATTTTTTGAATAAGGTAAAAGTGAGTTTGATAGCCGATATTATGGCCGATATGAACAACATGGTATTTACCTTTGCTGATAATGATTTGATGCTCAACGATCTTAATTTGGGTTTTGATGGAAGTGTGGGAATGCCGGAAGAAGGTTACGATTTGGATATTAAGCTCAGTGCCAAGGAAACTTCGTTTAAACAACTGTTGAGTATAGTGCCAAAGGAATTTTTGGCAGATATGGAGGGTGTACAAACACAGGGTGTTATGGCTTTAGCGGCCAAGGCAAAAGGACGATATATGGATACCGATATGCTGCCGGCGTTTAGTGCGATGTTAAAAATTGACAAAGGACAAATTAAATATCCCGACTTGCCTGAATCTATTAACGACATAAATATTAATGTGGTTGTAGATAATCCGGGAGGATCGGCCGACAATACAATTACCGATATTAAAACCTTTCATTTTGAATTGGGCAGTAATCCTTTTGATGCCTCCTTGCTGCTTAAAACACCCGTGAGCAATCTGCAATTTAAAGGGGGCATGGTGGGTGTTATCGACTTAGGTTCACTTAAAGACGCTATGCCCTTAGATAGTTTCGATATTAAAGGTATAGTGGATGCCAATATTACCCTGGATGGAGATATGGAAATGATGGAGAAAGAAAATTATGACCAGGTGCAGGTTAAAGGCAGTCTTAAGTTACACGATTTTTTATATTCAAGTCCCGACTTGCCAAAGGTAAATATAGGTGAGGCGCAAATGTCGTTGACACCACAACGTATTGCCTTAGATAAATTTGTGAGCCGGGTAGGGAAATCGGATTTTGACCTGAGTGGCCATATTGAAAATTACCTGCCTTATATTTTTAAAGACGAAACAGTAAAAGGTTCTTTAAAGCATCGATCCAATAGGTTGGATGTAAATGAGATGTTGTTGAGTATGGGCAGCACCGAAACCGCGGAGGTAGCAGACAGCACAACAATGGAGCTTTTTGAGGTACCTAAAAATATCGATTTTGTGTTTACCTCGCATTTTGGCACTATACTTTACGACAAGTTGCGGATAGACAATACCAATGGGAAAATTACGGTGCGCGACGGGCGAGTAGTGCTCAATGGTATAGCTATGCGTTTGTTAAACGGAGAAATGAAAATGGCCGGAGAGTACAATACGCAAGATGTAAAAAAACCCTTTGTAGATTTTAATTTCGATGCCGCTAATATCGACATCAACAAAACGGCGCATTCGTTTAGCGTAATCGATTCGCTGATGCCCATTGCAAAAAAAACTGTAGGCAATATTTCGGCCGACTTTAAATTTAATAGTCTGCTGGGTCCGGAAATGGATCCGGTAATCAGCAGTATAACCGGTGGGGGTACACTTGTATCGGAATCGGTGGAGGTTGCAGACTCTAAGGTGCTTAATAGTATGGCCAACTTATTAAAAAAAGAAAAATACCGTAAGCTTAAAGCGGAGGATTTGAATATTAATTTTGTGATGAAAGACGGTAAAATAATCGTAGAGCCTTTTACCGCCAAAGTATTCGGGAGTACTATAAAGGTGCACGGCGAACAGGGCTTTGACCAGTCGCTTAATTATGTGGTTACCGCACCGGTAGCCCGTAAAGATGTTGCAGGGGCCTTAAGCTTTTTAGGCGGAGGTATTTCCGAAAGTGGCGACGACATTATGGTGGATGTGCTGATTAAAGGCTATGCGGCAGATCCTAAACTGAGCCTGGATCTTTCGGAAGCAAAAAAAGAAGTGGGCAAAGAGATTGAAAAGAAGGCCAAGGAAGCGGTAAAGGATATTTTAAAAGACGATAAAGTAAAAAACGCCATCGAAGGTCTATTTAAGAAAAAGAAGTAAAGCCTGCTATAAGCACCAAAAGGGGGATTCAGGAAAGGGATTTCCAAATAACATCCTAATTTATAATCAGCTCCCCTCAAGAGGGGAGCTGTGCATTGCAAGAGGGTACATTTAGCTATGCTGCATTTTTATTTTCCTTGAATTGATTGGGGCAGGTGGTTCGTTTACTGACCCCCATTCAGCGGGTAAGCTGTGTATTTTACGCTTGATGTTAACCGCTATCCACCCAGCTTTAGGCTCTTCTTATTCCTCCCTGGTGGGAGCTTCTACCTCCGCTTCTAAATCTATTGCCTGCCCTTCGGCTGCGGCACTGGTTTTAATGGGGGAGAGGCCAAATTTCTTAATGAAACGGTTCAGGCGGCTTGCAGGTGCAGCAATAAAGGAAAAGCCTCCCGATTTTGCTTTGCGCTCGTCGCTGCTAAGCTTACGTACGGTGTTGTTATATTCCTCGTTAGAGGATAGAGTATACATCATTTTAGATTTGTAACTAAAATAAAACCACGTGTTTTTGTCAAAGCTCAAGAAGAGATCGATAGAATTACCGCTGCGTTTTTTTACTATTTCGGCTTTAACATCTACAATTTTATTTACGGCTTTGTTTCTTATAAACGTAAGGTCGGCCTTGCCATCGGCAATATAAGCATGGGCGGGACCATCAAATTTAAAATCGATATTGCCAAAAAGGAGTATGTTGCCCAATACATGGTTTAAATCGTCGTTTTGCTTGCCCTCATTTCTGGTGTTGAGTACTTCCTGAGTAAGTGCCGGACCTATTAACTCAGCCATGCGCTTTGCCAAGCCCTGATCCGATTGCCTGCTTTGTGCCGCTGTGGATGCCAAAACTGCCGATATCATCTGTTCCGTGCAGGTTTCGTTAAAAAAGAAATCTATTCCCATCAATGTGCTTAGCATTATTTGATCTTTTTTGGGGTCGTCGATAATGCTACCGGAAGTACTCAGCCTTATTCCATCCAGCTCAATGCCAAGATTCATCTTGCCCTCGGCCAGCAGGTCGCAGTTGGAGTTGGAATACCTAAAAAGTACGCCCGTGGTATCGGGATTTAGTATTTTCGGCATATCGGCAATTTCAAAGGCGTTAAGGCTTTCGTTAAAATACAGGTATTCGCCGGCCGTAATCATGGGTATGTCGCTGTAATCTTTCCGGCTGGCTAAAAAAGTGGAATATACATGCGACGAATCTTTGGTTATAAAAAAATCCTTGTAAATGTTGTTACGTTCAAAGTTAACCGGCTCTTTGCCTATAGGTATCAGTATGTTATGCGGGTCTATCTCAGTATTAAAGTAGGTGTAAGTTTGTGGGCCATTGGCACAATGATGCAACATTTGCACACCTCCATCAAAGCTTAGGTTTTTTTGTGTGGCATTTAGATGGGCTTTCCCTTTAAAAGTAAAGTTCTTGTCAAAAGTAAACAGGTCGCTCTCAACGATAGTACCTTCAGCGGTAGTAATAGCATCATCGTTTAATCGGATATCATTAAATTGGAGTGTAAACTTTTTACCATCGCCATTAATATAATCGTATTCTCCGTATCCGGTGTAATCATATTTACCGGCAATTTTAAGTCGGGCGTTATAAATGGAATGCGAAAACGCAGAATCTCCGGCTAAAGTAATTGAAGCACTATCTATTGCAGCCATTTCGGCATCCTCGTGGATAGTTACCTTTCCATCTTTAAGTTTTATGTTGGCATCGGCCACCATTATGTTTTTCACCTCCTCGGCATAAATAATTTTTTTCTCAACATCATAGCGGGCTAAAGGTGCCATAAATTCAAGTGAATCTTGCCTTCTGTGTGTCGATACGAAACGGTTTCCTTTAGATCCGCTCGCTCCCATATAAATGTTGTTGTTGTCCATGTTCCACGAAAATTCGCTGATGTAGGAAATATATCGGTTGTCGGAAAAGTTAACCCGGCTACCACCTGTTTTGGAGTTAAACTTACCTTGCCTGCTCACAAAATCAATATGACTAATTAGGTTGGTGGTATTAAAGGAAACCCCCTCTTGCATATCGGTGCTCACCAGGTTAAAGTCAGAGGAATCGGCCAAAACGGTATGGCCACCAAAAGTCATGGCCGGCGAAAAAATATTTGCTCTATCCATGTAAAAAGTTCCATCTCCGCTAGCTCCGGTGGGGGATATTTCAATTTCGCCTTCCAGCTGTGCCTCATTATTGTACATGGTAAAGGCTTCTTCCTGGGTTGTGGCTATCAAACGATCCTGATAGGGTAAGTAGTTGATCCGGCTATACTTTCCTTGCGCGTCGGGATATTCAACCCCTTCGCTTTTCTTTTCTACCGTAAATTGATAAGCTTGCCCTGATGTGCTTTCCGGCAGAAATAAGAGATTCTCGGATTGGGTGGTGGAGGTGAGGTACTTAAGTGTTCCGGATCCTTTTAAGCCCGCATTACTTAAATCGATATCAGCAATAAATTTAGCTTTGTTATCATAAATACCATAGCCTTCTTCCGGTGTTTTCCGTTTAAAACCCAGTGAGTAATCGTTACGAACGGTAATGTTTTCGTTAAACGTTGGGAAGATGTTTGATACGAAACTGCCCGAAAAGTCAAAGTTCTTAGCACTCAGCCTGCTGATGCTATCCATGGTAAATGTATCCAGCTTAAAGTAAAACTTCTCGCGGTTATATTGTCCCATTTGCACTTCGGGTTTGTCGTAGTACACATACGATTCGGTGCTGCTGTTTAAGATGGGGTAACGGCTGTATTGCTCTTTACCGGATTTATTGTCGGGCCTGTCAATCATAAGACTGCCCGAGAGGTTTTCGATGGCATTTTTTACATAAGTCATCTTGGGCTGGCCAAAATAATCCAAATCACCGGTTTGTACTTTCATTCGCACCGAATCAATATTGGACATGTCTATTAAAAATTGATCGTAATCGAACTTAAAGCCTTTGCCATAAAGGTTTAGCATGCCTGCGTTAATGGCACCATCGAAAATGAAGTTGCGGTTCCGTTTAAGCAGGATGTGTTCGCCTGCCGGAAAGAATACCACATTTTGGTTGTCGGAAATAGAAATGTTTTTTACCCCGTTGATGCTGATGTCGTAATTGAGCAAGTCTATTTGCCCATTGACCATATTGCCGGGTGTATTGGAGTTAAACCGAATTACATCATAGTCCTTTTTACCCAAACGAAATAAAAGATAATCTTCGAGTCGTTGTCGGATCTCAATCTGGTCGGTGTTAATGTTATATCCAACAAAACCGTAAAACGATAACTGTATTACCTGCTGCCGTATCTCATTAATGGGTAAGCGCATCATATGGGCGTATTCGCTGGCTAAAAAAGTGTTACTTTTGTATAGGCGGGCACAGTTTTTAAGGCCCTGCAGGGGGTGTATGGCATCCATCCCCTGTAAAAAATTGTAAAAACTCTCCCTAAAATAACTTAAAGATTCAAATTCGCCATGGTTTTCCGCGGCACCCGAAATCATTTTTAAATCTATTTTTCGGCTATTAATCTTCCAGGTGAGCAGCTCAATATCCATACTTACGTTGTGATAGGTGTTAAAGTATGGGCTTAAGGCCAGGCCTTCGCCGTTTCGGATCAGGTGCAATTCGTTTTCTTTTACCATCAGCTTAAATATTAGGCCCGGATGGTAGATGTAACCCGTATCCAGCCTTATTTTAACCTCTGTTTCGTTGCTTAGTATTTGCTCTTTACGTAGGGCAAAATAAAGCGATTTGGCGGTCAAAAACACCGTGTCGTTTCTAAAAATGGTTATGGTGGCCGGATTATCGTGTGTACCCGAACCCAGGAATTTAGCACCATTTTGTGAAAAACCGCCTTCATAATTAATGGAAGGGTGGATGTTGTCGAGCTTAAAGCGTTGTTCGCTCGAAGTGAACTGAGGATAGGTAGAACTTTTGGGTGAGTTGATGTTCATTACTTTATGGCGCAGCTTTCCTTGTAAAGGATGATCAAAGTAAATGGAGTTATAAAACTGTACTGAGTCAATTTCGAAATAGGAATGATCAAAGGGAATTTCAAAGTGCTTAAAGAGGGCATACACCTTTTCGGGGTCAAAACCCGAACGCTCCCATGTTACCTTGCCCTTGATGCCTTGCCATACATTGCTTGTGTAGTTAAAAGATCCTTTAGAATCATAAATTTGAATGCTATCGTTTTTGGAAAGACAGGTGAGGTTTAAATTCGGAAAAGTGGCCACCAAATCACCGTTAGCATATGTCAAGGTCCAATTGTTATTGTCCGTTTTCCACCGGTTAGATCGTGTTGAAAAAATAATATTTTGGGTTAACAGATCGCAGGTGGTGCGTAAAAATGTATTTACTTTTCGCAGGGGAAGCCGCGGTTTTTTAATCATTTCTGTAACGGCTTGGTTCCATGCATTAAACGAAGACGGCGGTATTTCGGAAAGAATAAAATGGCGTACTGTATTTAAATATGTTTCGTAATCAGGCAAGGGGCGTGCTCTTTTTTGAGCCAGAAGATGACAATTGTTAAGAATTATCTTCTTGTTTTCCTCGCTTAATTCTGTAGATTGCCAAAACACATCTACTTCTTCAATAAATTGCTTGGCATATTTTTTATCAGAAACACTTTTAAAAAGTTCGTCCAGGGTTGAGACGAACTCTTCGGTGTTTTCGCTAAAAATTTGCGGGCTGTTTTGTGCCAGGGCACAGGTAGTTATTAGTAGGGTATATAAAAGTGTAAATGTAATTTTCATTCGCTGCACATTATTTAGTGAGCATATACGCAAGGGCTACCCATTTGTTATCTTCCTTTATAGTTTTTTTGATTAAGTTATTTGCGATACATGTTTTGTGTATGATTTCCTGGTCTTTATCATAAAAACCACTCAGTAACAAAATTCCGTTCGGTCTTAATACTTGTGTGTATTTGGCAATATCTTCCAAAAGAATGTTACGGTTGATGTTGGCTAATATAACATCAAATTTTTCCTTACCCAGGAGGGTCGCATCGCCACAGCGCACCTCCATGTTGTTGATATTGTTGTTCTTTATATTTTCATTGGCGTTATTAAAAGCCCACTCTTCTATGTCGATACCCAATACCTTTTTTGCGCCCCGCATAGCGGCCAGTATACCCAGTATTCCTGTGCCGCAGCCCATGTCTAACACCAGCTTATTGGTAAAATCTATCTCCAGTATGTGTTTTACCATGAGTCCCGTTGTTTCGTGGTGACCGGTACCAAAGGCCATTTTGGGTGAAATAACAATCTGGTATTCGGCTTTGGGTACATCCGTATGAAAAGGGCTGTGAATAACGCATTTGTTGCCAATAACAATAGGGGCGAAGAAGTGCTTTTCCCAGGTTTCGTTCCAGTTTTGCTCCGGCTGAGCCGCTGCTTCAAAGGTAATAGTAAACTCACCTCCACTAAATATCTGAATACTTTTGACGTCTTCTGCCGAATATGCTGCGGTGGGAATATAAGCATTTAAGCCGGTTTCGGTTTCCTCAAAGCTATCAAAAGCAAATTGTGCCAGTTGAGCCGTAAGTATTTCCTGTGCTGTTGGGGTATTGGGTTCTATGTTGAAACTTACTTTGGTGTATTTCATGATGATTTTTTATAAATTGGTTTTTATCCCGGAGATAATATGAATTGTGATTTTTTACCGAAATTATTAAGTTTTATTAAAGCGCAGATTATGCCCCTGGTCCCAATCCAGATAGCCTTCTACACCCGTTTCGTGTTCCGATAAGGAAAAGCCTTTGATCGGTTCTGTTTTTGCGTTTAAAACGAGGGATTCCATTTGACTTTTGCTTAAGGTCTTTTTTAAAAATTCAAAGGGTATGCGGAGTTTGCATCCTTTTTTAAAGTCGGAACAGCCCCAGGCCGAATTGCCTTTTATGATATGTCCTTTTTTACATTTTGGACATGGCAATACTTTAGGTTTCTGCTGTTCTAAGCTTAAGGCATAATGGCTGTCGAAGCTTAGCCTACCGTTCACTTTGTTGCCCTCCAGCGTAAAGCCCTTAATAACAGGTGTTTTTCCTTTTAGCAGGAGTGTTTCTATTTGCTTTTTACTAAGTTTCTTACCCAAATACGTAAAGGGAATCAGGGTTTTACAACCCGAAGCATATTCTGAACAGCCCCATGCGTTTTTTCCTTCTATCATGGTTCCCTTACCACAACGAGGACAGCTCAACTTTTTGACAATTTTAGATTTATCGGTAGGCTTGGTTTTCGTTTGTACCTCCTTATCGTCATTTTCCTCAATAACGATTTTACCTTTGGAGTAATCGTTGCGCACCTGAAAAACCAAGTCCGATACCATTTGCTTGAGCTCGTTCATAAAGTCGGTTACTTTGTACTTTCCGGTTTCTATCTGCCTGAGCTTTTGCTCCCAAATACCGGTGAGTTCTGCCGACTTAAGCAAGTCGTTAGATATAAACTCCATGAGTTTAACTCCCATAGTGGTGGGTAACACATTTTTCCGAACGTTATATATGTACTTACGTTTATACAGGGTTTCAATGATGTTGGCACGGGTAGAAGGACGGCCAATACCATTTTCCTTCATGGCTTCACGCAATTTTTCGTCATCTACTTGTTTTCCGGCCGTTTCCATGGCTCGCAACAAAGTGGCTTCGGTATAATACTTGGGGGCCTGCGTTTCCTTCTCCTGAAAGTCGGGTTGGTGTGGTCCGCTTTCTCCTTTCACAAATTCCGGTAATATATTTTCCTGGCTGTCTTTTTTACCGCTCACCGCTTTATATACCAGTCGCCAATTTTCTTTTAATACCTGCTTTCCTGAGGTTTTAAAGTTTACATCGGCAACTTTACCCAAAATGGTGGTGGTAGATATTTCACAGTCGGGATAAAAGTTGGCGATAAACCTGCGTGTAACGGTATCATAAATAATTTTTTCGTCGCGCGAAAGGTGCTCGGGTGCTGTAACTCCGGTGGGGATAATAGCATGGTGGTCGGTTACCTTTTTGTCGTCAAATACTTTCTTCGACTTGCGTATCTTTGCGCCTAACAAAGGTTCTACCAAAGCCTGATATTGCGTTAAGCCTTTTAATATACCTTGTATCTTGGGGTAGATATCGTTACTTAAATAAGTGGTGTCTACACGAGGATAGGTAGTAAGTTTTTTTTCGTAAAGCGATTGTATCCCTTTCAGGGTTTCATCTGCCGACAGGGCAAACTTACGATTGCACTCCACTTGTAAGGAGGTAAGATCGAATAATCGTGGCGGTGCTTCTTTGCCCGGTTTACGATTAAAATCGGTTACCTCAAAAGGTTTGTCTTTTATCTTTTCTAAAGCCGAACTGCCTTCCTCTTTACTCGAGAATTTACCCTGTGTAGAATTAAAAGTTACCTCCTTGTACATTGTTTTCAGTTCCCAATAGGGTTGAGGCACAAAGTTTTCTATCTCCAGATAACGATTTACAATCAACGATAGGGTAGGTGTTTGAACTCTGCCTATGGACAGGACGGTTCCGGGTTGGCTATATTTAATGGTAAACAAGCGGGTGGCGTTTATCCCTAATAACCAATCGCCAATGGCGCGCGAACTGCCGGCTGCATACAAAGGATTAAATTTATCGTTGTCTTGCAGTTTCTCAAAACCTTCGCGGATGGCCTCTTCGGTTAACGACGAAATCCACAGGCGCTTAATATTAACCTTACACCCCGCCTTTTGCAGCACCCATCGTTGAATAAGCTCTCCCTCCTGACCGGCATCGCCACAATTTATCACTTCACTGGCGGCCTGCACCAGTTTTTTTATTATCCCAAATTGTTTTTCAACCCCTTTGTTAGCGATGAGCTTTATGCCAAATTGCGAAGGAATTACAGGCAGGGTTCCCAGATTCCATCGTTTCCATTCGGGCAGGTAGTCGTGCGGTTCTTTAAGTGTGCACAGATGACCAAAAGTCCAGGTAACCTGATAGTTGTTACCTTCGTAATATCCATCTTTTCGGTTTGTGGCACCAACTACTTTGGCAATTTCGCCGGCAACACTGGGTTTCTCTGCTATACAAACGCGCATTTTATCGTATCAATAGTTTTGGAAGCACGAAGATAATAATTTTTAGTCAGCAGGGCTTGTGCAATGTTGCGATTGAACATTCTCTCGGCAAATTTTAAATTGATATATTTGCACTTTGTTTTTAATCCCTTATAACTTTATTTCGTTTGTTTTAAATTTTATTTGTTTATGATTAATATGAGCAATAAATCAATAGGAATCGGCTTGTTTGTGGCGGCCCTTGTTGTTTATGTCATCGGTTTGTTCCCTGAGGTGGGTATCGATGCCGGAAAATATGCAGCTGTGAGCCGTTACATGTTTGAGAGTGGCGATTGGTTAACTCCGCATATCCGAGGTAATGCCTATCTGCACAAACCTCATCTGATGTTCTGGCTCAGTAGTTTGTCGTTTCATGTGTTTGGTATGTCGCTTTTTGCCCATAAGTTGCCTACCTTGTTATTTTCCATTGCCAGTGTTTACGCACTTTACAAAATGGCCAAGCTTTATTATGGTTCGCAAGTAGGTCAACTTACCGCTTTGATATATGCCACCTCGCAAATGATGTTTCTTTATCATAACGATTTACATATGGACGCCTTGCTCACGGCTAATGTGGTCATCGGGGTCTCTTTTCTGGCCTATTTTCTGCACAACAAGCGGGCTGTTAATTTTATTCTGGGCTTTCTGTTTATCGGATTGGCTATGATTACTAAAGGGCCTATCGGTTTAGCAGTAGCGGTTTTTGCCGTGGGTGGACATCTCTTGCTTAAAAAAGATTGGAGAAATATTTTCAATCCCGTTTGGTTGTTGGCATTCCCTATCCTGGCACTGGTGCTGTTCCCTACTTTGAAGGCCAACTATAATAACTTTGGTTGGGAGGGTATCGAATTCTTTTTTTGGACCAACAATGTAGGACGAATCCAGGGTGCCTACAATACCGGTGGTGGTGTTGATGGCGATATCAGCTTTTATCTGCATACCATGATATACATTTATCTGCCCTGGTCCTTATTTGCATTAATTGCCATAGGCAAGCATATTAAAGGATTGTTTGTTAACAAAAACACGCAACGCTTTGTACGCCCGGAGTATATGAGCTATTCGGTAATAATTGTTTTTACTTTTATTTTATCTGTGGCCAAACAAAAAGCACCCCATTACTTTTATCCTGTGGTACCTTTTTTATCCATTGTTACAGCCCGGTTTATTTATCAGCAAATAATGGAAAAGCAAAATGCCAAGATAGCCAAGTGGTTATTGGGCGCGCGTAACCTTATGTTGCTGTTTGCATGGGCGGCCATTGTCCTGGTCATCTGCTTTGTGTTTAAAACAAGCAAAATAATTATATGGCTTCCTGTTATACTGGGACTGGCGGCTACCATTTATTTTGTGCTCCCTAAAGGGCAAATGTATCGTAAACTGATTGTTCCCCTTGCTATTTCGGCCATCGTACTTAACTTTGTGCTCAACGCCCATTTTATGCCCAGCGCTTTTCAATATCATGGTGGAATACGTGCCAGCGATGCCTATAGCCAACTGGCGGGCGATGATGAAGATTTATATACCTACAAATTCCGTCAGTTCGAAACCTATTTTTATCCCTCAAAAATATCGTATTGGCTCAAGGAGAAAGGGGATTTTGAAGAGGTAATGACAAGCAGGCATAACTACTGGGTTGTTACAGATGAAGTTGGTTACGCAGATATACAGCAGATGGTGCCAAACCGCATAAGTTACGAAGAAGTATTTCCGCACCGTCTGATATCCCGTATGAGTGGCGATTTTTTAAATCCCACTACAAGGCATAAATCCTTAAAAAAGATATATTTGCTTAAAATTGAATGAAAAGAACAGGTAAGTTTGTAGGTATAAAGACAAGAATAGATTTAATGTTAACAATATATTTAGCCTGAACAAGCGGGGAATGTATCCGCATCAGGGTACATGCGGCCCGATTCAATAAGTAGTATCTTAATACATCATGATAACGTTTTGCTAATAAATAAAATATGAAAATATCCGTAGTCATACCCGTTTATAACGAACAAGATAACATTGCCCCCCTGGTGCAGCAGGTTTACGATGCACTAAAGCCGTCGGAGTATGATTTTGAGACCATCCTGATTAATGATGGCTCGCGTGATGGCACCGTGGAGGCCATAAAAAAGCAGAAAGATAAAAATGTGGTACTCATCGACCTGCGCAAAAACTACGGACAGTGTCCGGCACTTAAGGCCGGTATTGATTATGCCACAGGTGATGTAATTGCTACCCTGGACGGTGACCTGCAGAACGACCCCGCCGACCTGGTACGTATGATGGACGTGATGCGTAAAACCGACTGTGATGTGGTAACCGGTATCCGTGCCCAGCGTAAGGACGATATGTTTTTGCGTAAGATACCCTCCAAAATTGCGAACTCGCTTGTGCGCAAAGTGTCCCACACCAAGATTATAGATAACGGATGTGCCATAAAAGTGTTTAAAAGCCATATAGCCAAGGATATTCCGCTTTATGGGGAGATGCACCGTTTTATTGCTATTCTGGCTATTAACGAAGGTGCCCGTGTAGAACAAATCAACGTGAACCACCGTGCCCGCGTCAGTGGTGAATCTAAATACGGACTGTCGCGTACCTTTAAAGTCATCAGCGACCTGATATTGATGCGATTTACCAACAAATATGCCCAAAAACCTATGCATTTCCTGGGCCCTATTGGTGCGGGCAGTTTTGTGCTGGGCCTCTTATTGATGGTCTATTTGTTGGTGCTTAAAATAATGGGGGAGGATATCTGGGGGCGTCCCTTAATATTTGCCGCCATTGTTTTCCTTTTAGGAGGTTTTCAGCTTATCATGACGGGTATCACCCTGGATTTATTGATGCGTACCAATCATGAATCGCAGCAAAAAAAGATATACAAAGTGCGCAACAGCCAAACTATTTAAAAGAGGAGTGGGAGACAGGATTCCCATTTGTTGCCATATCAAGGAAGGCTGTTACGAAGGTGCGATTTTTTTAAATTCATGATAACATCATTTTTCAATAATAAAAAAAGCGCTTAGGATAAATATCCTAAGCGCTTTTTTTATGTCGGGATGACAAGATTTGAACTTGCGACCCCTCGCCCCCCAGACGAGTACGCTACCAGACTGCGCCACATCCCGATTTTTTTTTGTCAAAAACAATTGCGCTGTTTTTGTGAGTGCAAATATATAAAAAACTTCTACTTTTGGTATGGCTTAAACAAAAAAAATAATTCCTATTCTGCTGGCTTTTTGGAGTGAATTGTCAGTCAATTACATACAGTATATTCATATCGCAAAATAAAATCTTCCTCGTAGCCGGGATAATATCTTATGTCTTAAAAAAAGTCCGGTTTAACCATAAAAAATCATTGTTGGCTCACTTTATAGGTGTGATGCGCTATTTTTTGATAATTTTGTGAGGATTAAACTATGGCATGAGCGACAGAATTATTTTAGATAAACTATCCGGTGACGACGAATCTGCATTCGAAGACATTTTCAAGCTCTATTACCATCAACTGGTAGTATTTGCTTTTAAAATGGTGAACGACCTTGATCAGGCGCGTGATTTAGTTCAGGATGTGATTGTCAATTTCTACGAAAAACGCGATAGCATACAAATTCACACTTCGTTAAAAGCCCATCTTTACCAGTCCGTTCGTAATCGTTGTCTCAATCATTTAAAACGCGAAAAGCTTATTCGCAATCATCACAGTACTATTTTTGAGGAGCAAAAAGATAAGCATCAGTCTTTTAGGGATTTATTGGAAGAAACTGAGCTGGAAAATAAGCTTTTTAATGTGCTTAACTCACTTCCTAAGCAGTGCCAAAGAATATTTGAGATGAGTCGTTTTGATGGTAAATCCAATGCCGACATAGCCCAGGAATTAAACATATCCAAACGCACGGTGGAAACCCAGATAAGTAATGCATTAAAAAAACTGCGATTAAAGCTTTTTAACCCATTGATGGTTACCGTAGTGTCATTTTTATATGTATTGTTTATGGGTATGAGTACGAATGCCGTACAGGCACAAAATAGAGTAATAAAGGCAATAGACAAGCAACATGCTGATACGAACCTGGCACATGGTGTTTTGTTTAAGCTAAATGTTTGTAATGATTAAATTATAAGTCTGTTTAATAGACAGCCCACCATTGCTTTGTTTTATGACTAATATGCTACCATCGACCTATCGGGGTAATAAAGGCGATATACGGTATATTGAGGATTTTTATTGGCCAATTATGCAGCTTTTTTACATTAGCCTATGTAATAGATTACTATAAACAAAATTGTTACCTACAAAAACACCCGATGTACTATTTCTGTACACCGGGTGTTTTTTTATATCTGCCAATGTTTAAAACTTCCAGCCTACCGTTAGTGTGGCATAGTGGTCTGTGGTTTTAATTGTAGTCTGCAGGGGGAGATCAAGATCTGTATTTACGTTTGACGGCCAGTTATAATTAAAATAGCTATTGTCGAATGACGTTAAGCGGTAGGCTACATCAATAAAGTAATTTTTGCTCCTATACCCGATACCAGCGCTATAACCTGTAATTTGGTAGTCGTTCTGTAAATCGGATACTTTTTGAGTGCCATATAATGAATTGAAAGGTTCTATCAAATCGTTTTTATCCGTTTTATACGGGGATGCTTGATGGGAATATCCCGCTCTCAGGCTAATTTGTTGACTAACCCTATATTCAACTCCTGCTCTGAAATTATTGGTCGCATCAAAAATATCTTTGGCAATTTCATTTTCTGTAGTGATCGCATTTAAATCGTCAATATTGCTGCTTCTGCTTTTAAATTTAGCATTAGCATAGTTGATGTATTCGTAGTCAAAACTAACAATGGCTTTTTTTCCAATAACATACGAAGCACCGGCCGTAAAAACACCCGGCGTATTTAACTTATAATCAAAGGTGTTGAGCGCATTGTTGTAGTTACGTGCGAATGTGGAGGTTCCAATTAATTCGTTGTTATCATCGTATTTTGGATTGAAGAAAGAAGCATCTAACCTGGAACCATAATTTTCATCAATAATAAACCAGGTGGGCGAGTGGTAAGCTAGCCCCAATCGTATCTGTTCGGTAGGTTTAATGATGGTTCCTATTTTTAGGTTGACACCCCTTCCCGAAACATCTAAATCGTTTTGCACCGTAAAGCGGTCAAATACCTCATTTCCTTGCGTCGTATTAGTAGTACTAAACGCCTCGTAATAATTAGAAATTTCGCGATAAGATAAGGAGGTGAAATTAATACTTGCACCAAGAAGTACTTTATTGCTTATGTTTATACCACCTGTTACATTTATTTCGCCTGCATAACCTTCCTTTTCAATAATTCGGGTTTGGTCCACCGTTTCACCAAGGCCGATATCTGCCGTATATATACCTTGTGTATCATCATAATTAATAAGATAGGCATTGTAGGCCAGTCCGGTCAGGTTTCCCCAACTGCCCACAACTTCCGGCGCAAATCCCCAGGCATCGCTGGTAAACATATCCGTCATGGAGGTGGTAATACCTCTTGCCGAAGCCATTGATTTATAATTAAAATTGTTATTTCTGTTATACCCTATGGCAAAGTGCGAGCTCACTATTCCTTGGCTTACTTCCCGCATAGGGCGGTATGTACCCACATATCCAACTTGGTTTAATGCAAATGTGGTTTTGTTATCGTTTATGCTGCCTCTATTAAAACTACTCTCGGTAGAATTAAGAATGAGTGAAGGCGTAATGCTGAATTCCGATGTGCGGTAAACGGCAATGCCGGCCGGGTTAATACTTAGGGCACTGAAATCGCCACCGAGTGAACCAAAAGCTCCTCCCATAGCCATGGATCGGGCAGTGCCCATATATTGGGGTTGCGAGTAGCGCAGTAAGTCCTGATAGGTTTGAGCACTGAGGCCAACAGTAATAAAAATCAGCCCTATTGCTGTCAATAATTTATAGCGAGTCATAATGGAAGTTTTAGGTAAAAAATTCAGTTTTTGATTAAATTGTTCAATCTATAACAGCAGCTTATTAGCTGTTTATAAGATAACAAAAGGTACATGTACAGATTATCTGCTTCCGCGGCTCGATCTACTGCTGCTACCACTACTTGACCTGCTGCTTCCCGAACTTGACCTGCTTCTGGATCCGCTGGAAACGCCGGACGATGATCGGGAAGAACCGGAACTCGATTTATATGCCGGACTACTGCTTGACCTTGAAGGAGCGCTGCTGCTATTGTAGTTTGAACTTCTGCTGCGCGAACTACCTGTGTTGTAGCTTCTGCTTGTGCTGCTGCGGTTCGATGATCTGTTGTAAGTTGAGCTTTTTGTGCTTGTACCACTCACACTTGAACGACTCGAGTTTCTGCTTCCGTACGAACTGCCCGAACTACGTGCCGGTGCCGAATTGGGCGTACGGTTGGCACGGTTATAACTGCTGCGTGTAGTAGTTTTGTATTGCGAGCTTTTATTGTACGTAGGTGTGTAAGCACTCCGCGAGCTTCGGGTAGATGTTCCGGATGATACACTGGTGCTTTTAGTGTTGTTAGGAACATACGAGGCACGGGTTGATCTGCTTCCGTTTGTTCTGGACTGCACTGCTGCTCTGGATGAGCCCGAACTTATATTGTTTGACCTGGAGCTGGTAGAATATGCACCACGACTCGATGTGGCAGTGCTTTTGCTTAGAGCCGCTTGTCTGCTGCTATTGTAGCTGGTACCTGTATAGGTATTGCGGGGTCTCCTGTTTGCTGCATACGAATTGTTGCCATAATGTGGCCAATGATGGTGATAATGTGGGTGGTAATAGCCACCATATCCCCAGCCATGCGCCCAGCCAAATCCCATGCCGAAGTAGGGATAGCCCCATGCCGAATAGTAAGGGTAGCCCATGCCGTACCAACTGCTGTAACCAAAACCGCTATAAAAACCACCATAAAAGCCTCGGTGAAATCCCCGGCCATAACGCCAGTCCCAGTAGTAAGGGTTGTTCCATTCGGGTACCACAATAGCATAGTTGCCATCGATATATACATTGTAATCGAATCCGCTACCAAAAATTACGTCCTGATATAAGGGCGACCAATAGGGGATCCCTCTGAAAGGGCCATGAAAACGGGCCAAACGTTCGGCATAATTCCTATCCATTTCAGAACCCTGGAATTCGTTAACCCAATAGCCTGTTTCGTCATCGTAATAAAGCAGGGAATCCACCTCTTCAACCGAATCATCGGTTAACAGACTGGTATATTCTTCTTGAATCTGCGAAAAATCTCTTAGGTCTTCCTGCTGTTTTGCTCTGGACGAGTTGTTGTATTCTTTTTTAAGGCTCGAATAGGCTTTGTTGTCTGCCTTTTTAATCATCTTGTCCGGTTTGGGCAATGCGGAATAATTTTCCGCTACCGAAATCGGTTTATCCGAAGGCGTATAATACAAATCGTCGGCATAAACAGCCGAACCATATTGCTGCTGAGTTGCACAACCTGATAATATTAGGATGGCTACGCTTAAAATGTAAATATAATTTTTCATGGTGCATAATTTTAAATATAAATCAAACCAGCTGACCATCAGTGTTTTTTAGATGCATGTGCTATATAAAA
Source organism: Saccharicrinis carchari (assembly GCF_900182605.1). Taxonomy (NCBI): domain Bacteria; kingdom Pseudomonadati; phylum Bacteroidota; class Bacteroidia; order Marinilabiliales; family Marinilabiliaceae; genus Saccharicrinis; species Saccharicrinis carchari. Next base: position 852,111 of record NZ_FXTB01000001.1, on the reverse strand, counting down.
GTGATGACCATATATAAAACTAAATGTGAGTTTTCATACTCTTAATAACAATAAACGTACCATTATTGGCCGTTTGAGGGGTTAATGTTTACAAAAATTAACATTGTTATTTTGGGCAAGGTATCAATGGCTTGTAACTCCTGTGTTCGAGGTAATGGCATCCTTTGAATTATTTCTTTGCACATCGCTTAAAAATGTGGGCTATTTTTCGTTATTTTGAGCTCTTAAAATTATATAGTTTAATCAAATGGCAAAATTAACAAAAAGGAGTGTTGATTACTCACAATGGTACAATGAGCTGGTAATTAAGGCAGATTTGGCCGAAAATTCTGCGGTTCGCGGATGTATGGTCATTAAACCTTATGGCTACGCTATCTGGGAAAAAATGCAGCAGGAGTTGGATAGGATGTTCAAGGAAACAGGACATGTGAATGCTTATTTCCCATTGTTTATCCCTAAATCTTTTTTCAGTAAAGAAGCCAGTCATGTTGAAGGCTTTGCCAAGGAGTGTGCGGTTGTTACCCATTACCGTCTAAAAAACGATCCGGACGGAAACGGTGTTATTGTTGATCCGGAAGCAAAACTCGAGGAGGAACTCATTGTGAGGCCTACTTCCGAAACCATTATATGGAACACATATAAAAACTGGATTCAGTCGTATCGCGATCTGCCAATTAAATGTAACCAATGGGCCAATGTGGTTCGCTGGGAAATGCGTACACGTTTATTTTTGCGCACTGCGGAATTTTTGTGGCAAGAAGGGCATACCGCCCACGAAACTAAGCAGGAGGCTATTGAGGAAACTGAAACCATGATAGGTGTTTATGCTAAGTTTGCAGAGGAATTTATGGGTATGCCTGTTTTGCAGGGGGTGAAAACTGCCAGCGAGCGTTTTGCAGGAGCATTAGAAACCTATACCATTGAAGCTTTAATGCAGGATGGAAAAGCTTTGCAGTCGGGCACATCACACTTTTTAGGCCAGAATTTTGCCAAGGCTTTTGATGTTAAATTTGCCAATAAAGAAGGAACGGAGGATTATGTGTGGGCTACCTCGTGGGGTGTTTCTACCCGTTTGATGGGTGCTTTGGTAATGGCCCATTCCGACGATTTTGGGCTGGTGCTTCCCCCCAAGCTGGCACCTATTCAGGTGGCCATAGTGCCAATTTATAAAAGTGAGGAGGAGTTAAATCGAATATCGGCTGTGGTTGCTCAAATAGTTGATAAACTAAAACAGCGGGGTATTTCTGTTAAATTCGATGATAGCGATAATCGCAAGCCGGGCTGGAAATTTGCCCAATACGAGCTACAAGGCGTGCCCCTAAGGTTGGCCGTGGGGCCGCGCGATATTGCCAACAACACCGTTGAAGTAGCCCGAAGAGATACCCTAAGTAAAGAGGTGGTTTCCATTGATGGAGTGGATGCCTATGTGGCTGACTTGTTAGCAACCATACAGGAAAATATCTACAAAAAAGCATTAGACTTTAGAAGTGAAAATACAACGGAAGTAGATACTTATGAAGATTTTAAGGAGGTGCTCGATAAAAAAGGAGGTTTTATAATGGCTCACTACAGCGGATCGCCCGAAGTTGAGCAAAGAATTAAAGACGAAACCAAGGCTACTGTGCGTTGTATCCCTTTAAATGGTGATAAAACTCCCGGGAAATGTATGCTCACAGGTGAGCCATCGGCACAAAGAGTGGTTTTTGCCAGGGCATACTAAGTAGGCTTAAAATTGCAAAAGAATATGAAATATATCAGGGGAGGTCAATTGTTGACTTCCCTTTTTTGTTTTTTTGCGATTTACAATTACTTTTAGGTGATACTAAAATATGGTAAAGGTTCGGCAGGTGCTTTCGAGCCATGCAGACAGTGGCTAAAAACGCGATGGAGGCACTGATGACATAACGAGTGATTGTTTGGATGTCGCCTTTTTATGAACAGTGTGCTTATAAAATTATAAACCCCAAAAGAGTAGAATAAACATTTTATCAAAGATTAGCTTTAACAAATTTTGTAATCATATATAGATGTAATGTAGATGACAAACATAAAAGATAGGTTTTTAAGGTATGTAGGTATCGATACCCAATCGGATACCGAAACGGGCTTGACTCCCTCAACCCCCGGTCAGTTAGAGTTTTCGCAGCAATTGGCCAAAGAACTTACCGAAATTGGCTTGGAGGAGGTAGAACTCGATGCCAACGGTTATTTAATGGCCACCATCCCGTCCAATATCGCTGAGGATGTGCCGGTTATCGGGTTTATCGCCCATGTGGATACCAGCCCGGATTTTACAGGTAAGCATGTAAAACCACAAATTATTGAGGATTACGACGGAAAAGATATCGTACTCAACGAGACAAAAAATATTGTGATGACAAGCAATGATTTTCCGGAGCTGAAAAAATATGTAGGACAAACTTTGATAACCACTGATGGCAATACCCTCCTCGGAGCCGACGATAAGGCGGGGGTAGCCGCGATTGTAACGGCGGCAGAATATCTTATACAGCATCCTGAAATTAAACATGGCAAAATACGAATTGGCTTTACCCCTGATGAGGAAATAGGTGCAGGTGCCGATCATTTTGATGTGGAGAAATTTGGGGCGGCATATGCCTATACCATAGACGGTGGTGAGATAGGTGAGCTGGAATACGAAAACTTTAATGCAGCACTGGCAAAAATTACGGTACACGGCAGAAATGTTCACCCGGGATATGCCAAAAATAAAATGCGTAATTCCATACGTATTGCCAATCAAATCATTTCTATGCTCCCCAGGGTAGAAACACCGGAACATACCTCGGGCTACGAAGGTTTCTTCCATTTGATGGCCTTTAATGGAGAAGTGGAAAAAAGTGAACTTACTTATATTATCCGCGATTTTAGGATGGATAGGTTCGAAGACCGTAAGAAGGAGATCGCACATCTGGTGAGCAAAATAAATAGTGAATACGGACAGGGGACCGCCACAGTTGAAATTAAAGATCAGTATTATAACATGTGCGAGAAGGTGAAACCTGTAATGCATATTGTGGATAAGGCCAAAAGAGCTATGGAAGAAGTAGGCGTAAAACCCAATATAAAACCCATCCGTGGAGGAACCGATGGGGCACGCTTATCGTATATGGGTTTGCCAACGCCAAACATTTTTGCAGGGGGACACAACTTTCATGGAAGGTTTGAGTTTGTTCCTTTACAGAGTATGGAAAAGGCAGTGGAAGTAATTATTAAAATAGCAGAATTAACGGTTTTGGAAAAGTAAACAGAAATATTCCAAACTTTTTTATCATACCTTTGTTTGGGTAAGTAACAAGTAATTTAAAAACAAAATAAAAATAAAAATTTAAAGATTATGTCAGTATTAGTAGGAAAAAAAGCCCCGGCTTTTAATGCAGAAGCAGTAGTTAACGGTGGCGAAATAGTTGAGAATTATTCTCTTGACCAATTTGTGGGTAAAAAGAACGTGGTATTGTTCTTTTATCCTGCAGATTTTACATTTGTTTGCCCAACCGAAATTATTGCTTTCCAGGATAAGTTAAGCGAATTTGAAAAGAGAAACGTACAGGTAGTGGGTGTTTCTGTCGATTCGGCATTTTCGCACTGGAAATGGTTACAGACAGAAAAAAAAGAAGGTGGCATCAAAGGGGTTAAATTTCCATTGGTGGCCGATGGATCCTTAACTATTTCACAAAACTATGACGTGTTAGCTGGTGAGTACGACTATAACGAAGAGGGTGAAATGATATTCGAAGGCAGCCCCATGGCTTATCGGGGTCTGTTCCTTATCGATAAAGAAGGAGTAGTGCGTCACCAGGTGGTTAACGATATGCCATTGGGACGTAGTGTAGACGAAACCTTGCGTATGATCGATGCCCTCCAGTTCTTCGAAGAAAATGGTGAGGTTTGTCCTGCCGATTGGCACAGTGGCGACCAAGGGTTGGTAGCCACCCAAGAGGGAATTTCTGAATTTCTTGGAAAGAAAGCCTAACCTGAAAAGTACATAAGGTTTTAACTTTTCGCTGACACAAGTAAAAGCCGAATAAGTTAGTAAGCACTTTTTAAGGATTAAGTATTATATTTAAAAATAAAGCATCCCGTGTTTTTACGCATCATGGGATGCTTTTTTTATATCTACATATACGATTTTACGAAGCTGAATATTAAATTTAGTTTAACTTTGCCACATGCGTCAATACATTACGTTTGATATAGGGGATAGCGCAGTTTTCAAAAAAAAACTGGTTCACTTTTGTGCCACTTTTGAATATGCCGCAGTGTACGATAGTAACGATTATTATTGTGGCAAACAGGGCAAGGTAAATTATAATTCGTTCAATTTTTTGGCCGGATTAGGGCATATCAGTAAGGTGAAAGGCGATTTTGATGCGGTTTATAAATTCCATAACAAACATAGGGATTGGTTGTGTGGTTATTGGGGGTATGATTTGAAAAATAAGCTCGAAAAACTATCTTCGGATAATAAGGATGGCTTGCAATTTTCTGATGCAAGTTTCTTTCGTCCACGCTATATTATACAATGCTCAGGCACCACATGCACGGTGGGCTATATTCCCGAAATTAACCATAAAAACGAAATTCAGGAATTGATAGACGCTATTGTATCGCAAGCGGAGTTTATGGGTTTTGAATCTGAAATAAAATTTAAGTCACGTGTTTCTGAAAAAGAATATGTGGATACTGTTAATGCTGTGCTCAAACATATTTATAAAGGGGATATTTATGAGATGAATTATTGTATGGAGTTTTATGCCCATAATGCAAAAATAAATCCCTATGCCGGTTTCAATGATTTAATAAAAATTTCGCCTACACCATTTGCTTCTTTTTTAAAAGCACAGGATAAATTTGCACTTTGTGCTTCGCCCGAAAGGTATATTAAAAAAGAAGGCGCCAACATCATCAGTCAGCCCATTAAAGGAACGGCCAAACGAACCGATGATATAAAAAAAGATGAAGCCATAAAAAATGATTTGGCCTGCTCTGTCAAGGAGCGTTCCGAAAATATTATGATTGTTGATTTGGTGCGTAACGATTTATCTAGAGTAGCTGCGCCGGGCTCGGTGAAAGTGGAAGAGCTTTGCGGTATTTATCCTTTTGCACAGGTATTTCAGATGATTTCTACCATAACGGCTCAACTGGGGGAGGGCAAAGAAGGTATAGAGGCCATCAAAGCCTCCTTTCCGCCTGGATCAATGACAGGAGCACCGAAGATAAGAGCCATGAAAATCATCGAAAAGTACGAGTATACCAAACGTGGCTTATATTCCGGAGCTTTAGGTTTTTTTACGCCTGATGGAGATTTTGATTTTAACGTGGTGATTCGTACTTTGTTATATGATGCCGCCAATCATTATTTATCTTTTATGGTAGGCAGCGCTATCACCGAAAAAAGTATGCCGCATTTGGAGTACAAGGAGTGTCTATTAAAGGCAAAAGCCATTTTACAATTATTTAACCAGAATAAACTATCTCACATTGAATCATCTATTTCAGAAGTCTCTAAAAAATAAGTGCCATTATCATCCACAACAAAAAATATTGGTGGCGCTGAGTGGGGGGGCTGACTCACTGGCTCTACTGCATCTGTTTGTGACCGCAAAAGCTAATGTGCGTGCCGCGCATTGCAATTTTAATCTCCGGGGTGCCGAATCGGATAGCGACGAACGCTTTGTGGTGGATTGTTGCAAAAATCTGGGGGTACCCCTGTTTCGGAAATCTTTCGATACGAAAGGCTATGCGAAAAAAAATGGGATTTCAATCGAAATGGCTGCCCGCGAACTTCGTTATGGATGGTTTAACGAATTGCTTACAAAAGAAAAACTGGATCGCATTGCTACCGGTCACCACAAGGACGATAACATAGAAACCTTTTTTATAAATTTAATCAGGGGAACCGGCATAAAAGGTTTGTCCGGCATTAAACCGGCGCATGGTAATTTGATACGTCCACTACTGGGTTTTACCCGAACCGAAATTGAACAATACTGCGTGTACAATAAATTAAATTACAGAACCGACTCCACCAACTTAGAGTCCGTTTATATGCGAAATAAGGTGCGGCATCAGATATTGCCCTTATTTAAGGACTTAAATCCTTCGTTTATGGACACCATGAAGAAAAACATGAATAACCTGAGTCAGGTAAGTTCTTTTTTTCAAGCTACGGTGGAGGGTATAAAAAGTAAAATGGTGGTGGAGCAGGATGGTCAGTTGTTGATATCTTTAAAGCATGTAAATCAATTTGCCGATAAAAAACTAGTGCTTTTTGAAATATTGAATCCATATGGTTTTAATGGTACCGTGGTGAATAAACTCGTAGAATGTATCCAAAATGAAGTTTCAGGTAAACAGTTTTATTCACCCGACTACCGTTTGATTAAAGACCGCCATAATATTATTATGTTGCCCAAAGAGGAAAGTGTTGGTAAGGAGGTGTTTTATATAGATGCTGATGAGGTAGAGATGGAAAAACCAATTAAGCTTACATTCGATAAAATAATTAAAACAACAGATTATAAGATGGATAAAAGTAGCAAGGTAGGCCAGTTTGATGCCGATTTGCTCAACTATCCCTTGACGCTGCGGAAGTGGCAACAAGGTGATTGTTTTAAGCCGTTGGGAATGAGTAACTTTAAAAAATTGAGTGATTACTTTATCGATCAAAAATTTTCGCTCAAGGACAAAGAAGATGTTTGGTTATTGTTGTCGGGCGATGATATTATTTGGGTGGTAGGCCACAGAACAGACGACAGATATAAAATTACGCCAAAAACAACAACCGTAGCTAAAATAACGTTTTAAATACAGCGGTGGTGTTCCTGAATTGCCTTTCGTAAATGGGTGCTAAGCGCGTAAGCAGTCTATAATTATGGGGGATAAAAAATGGCACTACATATGTAATTTTGCTACCAACCCATGGGTTAGTTCATTGCAGCCAAGTAAAAATCAGCATAATTTTATTACTTTTATTCACGCGTAAAAACATCTTATTCTAAAATAAATTATCGTTTGATATGATCCGAAATATCGTATTGATTGGTTCGGGTAATCTGGCCACCCAGTTGGGTATTGCCCTTGTTGTTAAGGGTTTTAATATTCGTCAGGTGTACAGCCTTAACCTTCAAAACGCCCAAATGCTGGCACACAAGCTAAATGCCTATGCAACATCCGATTTTTCGGAGCTGCAAACGGATGCCGATCTGTATGTTTTGGCAGTATCCGATTCTGCTTTGCTGTCCGTGGTGGAGCAATTACCAAAGGTAAAGGGAACGGTAGTGCACACGGCGGGATCAGTGAATATGGACTTACTCATCAGGTTTAATAAATATGGGATATTTTATCCGTTTCAAACGTTTACCAAAGAACGCGAGGTAAATTTTAGTCATATACCCATTCTGCTCGAAGCCAACACCCGGGAGGCGTATAGCGAGTTAAAATTTTTTGCAGGTCAAATATCGGATACCGTATTGGAATGTGATTCTGAACAACGTAAGCAAATACATCTGGCAGCGGTGTTTGCATGTAACTTCACCAACCATATGTATGCGATAGCCCATGAAATTCTAAAAAAAAGCGGTGTAAGCTTCGATGTGCTTAAACCCCTGATATTGGAAACGGCACTCAAAACCGAATCCTTAGACCCTTTAAAGGCACAAACAGGTCCTGCTGTACGAGGCGATAAAAACGTAATGGATAAGCATTTGGATTTACTGAAGGAGGAGGATGAATTACATGTATTGTATAGCAAGATTTCCAGAAGAATTGCACGATATAAATAGTTTGGGTGAGACAAAAAAGTTAGATAACTTGCGGCACGCTCTGCGTTAATGAGCTTCTTATACAATGTGCTTACGAATAAGTAATGTTTTTTACCCACTAAAAAGTTTATATTACCTTGAAAAGCTTACGATTTATTCAGGATAATATAAATTGAATATTTTTGATAGATAAATGATACCAAATTATGACCAGATTTTCAAAAGAAGTTAAGTTAGGGTTTACAGTTGCATTGGCGCTGTTTATTTTTGGTTGGGGCATTAATTTTTTAAAAGGGAAGGATGTTTTTGTGTCCGGCTACAGGGTGCATGCCATATATCCCCGTATAGATGGCCTTACCGAAGCCAGCCCTGTTTATTTTAAAGGCTACCGGATTGGTTCCGTTCGCAGAATATCTTTGTTGGATAATGGGGATAGTGATCTTTTGGTTACCATGACCATCGAAAAAAACATCGACTTCCCGCTAAATACGGTAGCGCAAATTTATAGCCTGGACTTAATGGGTACAAAGGCTATACGCTTTGTTTATGGCACGGATGCTAAATTGTTACAACCCGGAGATACCATGGAAACATCAGTGTCGGGCGATTTGGCAGATCAAGTGAGCCAGGAAATGCTACCACTGAAAGACAAAGTGGAAGGTATGGTAGTAGAATTGGACTCCGTGCTTACTAATTTTAACCGTTTACTAAACGATGAAAATAAAAATAACTTTTCTCATGGCGTAGAACATTTTTCGCAAGTAATGCGCAACCTGAACTATATGAGTGCTACCATCGATAAAAGCTTGCAACCGGATGGACCATTAGGAAATACCCTCACCAATTTGGACTCAATGACAATGGTACTAAAAGCAAACAGCAGAGTATTGTCTTCAGTGATGCACAATCTGGATGATGTTAGCTATCAGTTGGCTCAGGCGCATGTAGATAGTATTGCTTATCAGTTAAATAGCGCAACAGTGTGGATTAATAAAATGTTGCATTCCTTGGATCAGGGTGAGGGCACCTTGGGTAAACTGCTGCGCGACGAACAGTTGTATTACAACCTAAACGAAACTTCGATTAGTTTAGACAGGTTGTTAAACGATGTTAGGACACAACCCAAACGTTATGTAAATTTCAGCGCTATTAGTTTTGGTGGAGGAGGTGGTAAGGCAAAAAATAGTAAGGATGCCCCACGGACATACCGGGTATTGTTGCAAAAATCATTAAGTCCCCTGGATTACCTGAGAGGTAATGAATTGATAAAAGGTGAATTCGTTAAAGAAGAACGTGATGGAAAATATTATTTATACACCTTGGGCGAAGCACAAACGTATGAGGAGATTTCGGTACTTAAAGGCCAAATTACAGAACGTTATCCTGATGCCGAAATCGCAATATTTACGGGGGATATACGTATAAAAAAATAGGGGTTTCGTCAAAATTCACAATTATTACAAATTCAATTATAGTGTTAAATATATTTTTGGCCCTAAAAAATTAAAATAAATGAAACTATTCTGCAACCCCTTTGTATTAAGCACATAGCATGTGTTAAATGAACATAGGCTATGATGTTCAATAGGTTGTTTATGAGCGATTTAGCGGCTATTTGCATTAAGGTGTTAAGAACTAACGGAATACTTGACATTTGACAATGTCAAACATTTTAACATTTTTTTTTCAAGAACTTTTTCACAATTTTTGTATTAGTGAAATCAATATTACATAACATAATACTTTAATTGAAGAAGCGAAAATGAAGGCCGGTTACGAAATTGTATGGAATAATTGCCTTGCGGTAATTAAGGATAACATTCCACAGATAAGTTTTAAAACATGGTTCGATCCTATTGTCCCTTTAAAAATCGAAAATAACATCTTAACTATTCAGGTGCCAAGTGCTTTTTTTTATGAGTACCTGGAGGAGCATTTCATCGATTTGTTAAGAAGTACAATCCGAAAAGAACTTGGGCAATCGGCTAAACTGGAATACAGTGTTGTTATGGATGCACCGCATCATAAAAATCAACAACCTTTGACCCAGCGCTTACCTTCTAACAACAAAACGGATCTTCGCAACCGTCCGGTTTCCATGCAAATGACCCCGGACAAGCCGGTGGTGAAAAATCCTTTTGTAATTCCCGGAATAAAAAAATTGAACGTTGATCCACAGTTGAATGCCGATTATACCTTCGAGAATCACATTGAAGGCGAATGTAACAGGTTAGCGCGCTCAGCGGGTATGGCAGTGGCAAAGAATCCGGGTAAAACAGCGTTTAATCCTTTATTTTTATATGGTAATTCAGGACTGGGAAAAACACATCTGGCGCAAGCTATTGGTATCGATGTGAAAACAAATTTTCCCGAAAAAACAGTACTGTATGTAAATGCCAATAAATTTCAAACCCAGTTTACCGAATCGGTACGCAATAACACGCAAAACGATTTTTTAAATTTCTATCAAATGATAGATGTTTTGATCATAGACGATGTGCAGGAGTTTGCTGGCAAAGAAAAAACACAGAATACTTTTTTCCACATCTTTAACCACTTGCATCAAATGAACAAACAACTCATATTAACCGCTGATAAAGCACCGGTTGATATGAAAGGAATGGAGGATAGGTTGCTCTCAAGGTTTAAATGGGGACTTTCGGCCGATGTACAAGTGCCGGATTACGATACGCGTGTAGCCATACTCAAACATAAATTGTATAAAGATGGTATTAGTTCAATACACGAAGAGGTTATACATTATATTGCTTCCAATATTTCTCAAAATATCAGAGAGTTGGAAGGTGCTCTGATTTCTTTGCTGGCACAGGCCACACTAAATAAAAAAGAAATAACCTGCGATGTAGCAAAGTCCATCATAGATAAACTGGTGCGTAAAACGCAAAAAGAATTAAGCGTAGATTACATACAGCAAATTGTTTGCGATTATTTTGGATTGGCACTCGACTCGCTTCAAAGTAAAACACGTAAGCGTGACATCGTGCAGGCCCGGCAGGTAGCCATGTATTTTTCAAAGAGCCTGACCAACTCTTCACTGTCGAGTATTGGTACCAAAATTGGCAAAAAAGATCATGCCACAGTATTGCATGCTTGCAAAACGGTAAACAACCTAATTGAAACCGACAAAGAGTTTAAAAATGTAATACAAGAAATTGAAGCTCAAATTAAAATGTAAGCCAAAATTATTTAGTATCGGAAAAAGTTGTTGGAACGAATGTTGCAACAACTTTTTTTGTTTAAGCGAATCTTTATACTTTTGGAGGCATTTATTATTCAGAACCACAGAATTAATGATAAAGAAATCATTTATATATTTTTTGGCCTTTGCTTTCTGTTTTTTGGCCTTGCCTGTACTTGAGGCACAAGTAATTCAGGAAAAAAAAATGGCCGATAAAGTTATTGTCGATGGCAAAACTTTTTATTTGTACAAAGTAAAAAAAGGAGAGGGTTTTTATGGTATCGCAAAAAGATATGGCGTGTCGCAAAAAGAAATTCACGAGGCCAACCCAAATTCTATCTTCGGACTAAATCCAGGTGACATTTTGTATATACCGGTTATCGAGGGTAGAAACAGTAATATTTTAGAAATAAATGAGTCCGATGATTTTATTTATCATACTGTACAAAAAGGTCAAACCTTGTATTATCTTTCAAAAAAATACGAGATACCAATAGACTCAATAAAAAAATACAATGCAGGTTTGGATAAAGAGCTGTTGGTAGGTGCTATTTTAAAAATACCCGCTCAGCAGCCCGTATCAGCAAAAGAGAACAAAGACTTTAATTTTATCTATCATCAGGTAAATCCTAAAGAAACCCTTTACGGCATCGCAAAGCAATATCAAACCAGAGTAGATAGCTTACTTAAATACAACAAAGCCTTGCAAAGTGGTATTTTGGCGGTAGGGTCAAAGGTGCGGATTCCCATACATAAAAAGCAGGATAAAGTTATTATGCCACAGGTGCCCCAAGTGGATATACCTTTGGAAGACGATGAGTTTTTCTACCATAGGATTCAGCGTGGCGAAACTATTTATTCGGTGAGCAAAAAATACCGTGTTTCGCAAAACAACCTGGAAAATGCCAATCCGGACTTAGATCCGGCCCATTTACCCCTCGGTTTTGTGGTAAAGATACCCAAGGATGTTGTGAAAAGTAAACAATTGGCACAAATACCATCCAGCAACGATATAATCATACACACGGTTAAGCGCAAAGAAACTATTTATTCAATAGCCAAAAAATATGGGGTTGAGATAGCTGATATTCAGGAGGCCAACCCGGATGTAATACTAACCAACATAAAAAGAAGATCGGAAATAAAAGTGCCTACCCCGGAATATTTGGTGCGGGTAAAACAACAGAAACAACTTTTAAATATAAAAATAAGCGATAGCATACCCGAAATAATTGATAGAGATACTTTGGGTATCCCCTGTAAAGGATATAATTATTATGCCGACAGGCAGGTAATAAGCGTGGCATTGCTGCTACCTTTTGATATGGAAGCCACCTACAAGCATAATTTAATTAAAAGCATGGAGGGTGAGGAGGAAATATTGACAGAAAGAAGCGAGCCTGTTTTGTCTCCTCGATCCCGGACTTTTGTAGAGTTTTATCAGGGGGTGCTTATTGCTGTTGATTCCCTTAAGAAGCAAGGAGTCAATATTCGCTTGCACACCTTCGATACAGCACCTGATACAAACCGCGTAAAACAAATCCTGGCGCTTCCCCAATTGAAGACGGTAGATTTGATTATCGGTCCGGCTTATGCCAGCAATCTTAATTTGGTATCTGACTTTTCGTTAAAAAACCAAATCAAAATGGTGTATCCTTTATCAAATGTTAATAACTGCCTCAATACCAATCCATACCTGTTTCAGGTAAATGCTGAGGATACCTTGTTGTACCATCGTTATTCCGATTTTATAGTGAAACAGCAAATGGGTAATCGTATTGTGGTAATTAAATCTGCCGTACCCAATGACAACGAAAATAAGCTGGCATCGGAAATAAAAAACAAACTCTACCTCAAATATCTCCCTTTGGGCAGGGTGCCCGATTTTCTGGAGATATCGTTTTCTGAGCATAATGTGCAGGGGCTGGAAGCTTTATTGAGCCGCGATAAGTTAAACGTGGTGGTTATCCCTTCGCCGGGTGAGGCCGATGTATCCAAAATTATAACCACGCTGCACGGTGTATCCGAATCCAGCGATGTAAGGGTAAAGCTCATTGGTTTTGGAAATTGGCTTAGGTTTCAAACCATCAATGCCGAGGAAGTACACGATTTAGATACCCATATACTTACCCCGTATGTATTAGATCATAATAATACCAGGGTGAGCCGTTTTTCGTCGAAATACAGGGCCTGGTATCATACCGAGCCTTTTGCGGTTTCTCCTTATTTTATCCGGTCGGGTCAAAACGCCAGGTATTCCAGATACGGTATCTGGGGATTCGACGTGGCTTACTTTTTCCTGGATGCCAGAGTTAAGTATGGTAAAAAATTTGAGTATTGCATAAATAACCTCAACCCTGGTCAGGTGCAGTTTAATTTTCACTTTCAGAGGTACGCCAATTGGGGTGGCTTTTATAACGACGGACTTTATGTGATCCGGTTTAGCCCCTCGTTGGAGATATCACGCATGCCTTTAAATTAGTTTTTTTAATTTTAGTAGTTTTAAATGGTTTCGGTAAATCAATTGTCGGTGGAGTTTGGAGGCTTTACCTTGTTCAGCGATGTTACTTTTTTGGTAAATCCCAAAGATAAAATTGGCTTGGCAGGTAAAAACGGCGCGGGAAAATCAACTTTGCTAAAAATATTAGCAGGTGTGCAAACCCCTTCAAGTGGTACCTTGTCCTGCCCCAAAGATATTAAAGTGGGCTATTTGCCACAGCACATGAAACACAACGACACAGGCACGGTTTGGGATGAGGTGGAAAAAGCCTTTGGTCAACTCAAAAAACTGGAAGACGACATTGCAAAGTTAAATATTGAATTAGCTGAGCGAACAGATTACGAATCCGAACATTACCTGGACTTGATTCATCAGTTGAGCGATAAAAATGACAGAATAAGTATGCTGGGGGGTGCCAATTATGCAGCAGACATTGAAGTGACCTTGAAAGGTTTGGGCTTTGAGCGTAACGACTTTAATCGTCCTACTTCCGAATTTTCAGGAGGCTGGCGGATGCGTGTTCAGCTGGCCAGGATATTGTTGCAAAAACCCGACTTATTTTTGTTGGACGAACCCACCAATCATCTTGATATCGAATCGATACAGTGGTTCGAGGATTTTCTGAAAAACTATGGAGGGGCAGTGGTATTGGTTTCGCACGACCGCGCTTTTCTCGATAATATTACCAAACGTACCATCGAAATAGAGATGGGCAAAATATATGATTATAAAGCATCCTACAGCAAATACGTTGAGCTTCGAAAAGAGCGGAAAGAACAGCAGATGGCGGCTTTCCGTAATCAGCAAAAGATGATTGAAGATACCGAAAAATTTATTGAAAGGTTTAGGTATCAGGCCACAAAAGCCGTGCAAGTGCAGTCGCGTATTAAGCAGCTTAGTAAAGTTGATCGGATTGAGGTAGATCCCTCGGATAACGCTTCCTTACGTATTAAGTTCCCTCCCGCACCCCATTCAGGTGTTATCACCTTGCAAGGAAATCAGGTGAGTAAAAGTTACGGGAAACATCAGGTGTTAAACCAAATCGATTTTACCATAGAAAGAGGCGAAAAGGTGGCTTTTATTGGACGTAATGGAGAAGGGAAAACCACCATGGCACGTATGATTATGGAAGAGGTGGACTATACCGGGGAACTGAAACTGGGACACCAGGTTAAAATCGGGTATTTTGCACAAAATCAGGCCGACCTGTTGGATGAGAGCCTTAGCGTACTCGAAACTATCGATCATGTGGCAGTAGGCGATATCCGTTTAAAAATGCGTGATTTGCTTGGGGCCTTTATGTTTAGTGGCGAAACGGTGGAAAAAAAAGTATCTGTGCTGTCCGGTGGCGAACGCACCCGCTTAGCTATGGTAAAACTGCTGTTAGAACCGGTTAACTTTTTAATACTGGACGAACCTACTAACCATCTCGATATCCGATCTAAAGAGCTGTTGAAGCAGGCGGTTAAGGACTTTGACGGAACTGTTGTTGTGGTATCTCACGACCGGGAGTTTTTGGACGGTTTGGTGGATAAAGTGTATGAGTTCCGAAATAAAAAAATGAAAGAGCATTTGGGTGGCATATACGAATTTTTGGCACGCAAAAAGCTAGAATCGCTTCGCGAGATGGAGTTGCAAAAGCCCAGTGGTAAAACCCTTCCGCAGGAATTATCTGATCAGGGAAAAAAAACAGCATCGAAACTATCATACGAAGAACGAAAAGAAATAAGTAAACAGGTAAAAAAGGTACAGCAGCGGGTTAAAAAGTGCGAGGACAAAATAGCGAAACTTGAAAAGGAAGTAGCAAAAATGGATATTGAAATGCAAGATCCGGTTAAGGCAGCAGATACCGATTTTATCAAAACCTATCAAAAAGCAAATACAGCACTCGAAACGGAAATGAAAAATTGGGAACAGTATCATGTGGAGCTGGAGCAAGCTGAGGAAGAAAAAAAGAAAATGGATTGAGGCAACAGTCCACTGTTAGTAGTTAACAGGAAGTAGTTAACAGGAATCAGTTGTATCCTGTCCGTTTACGAACAAGAAAACAGTTAAAAGTTTAGCTCTAACTTCTCATCGCTAATTATTAATCGCAAACCTTATAACGCCGAACAATCTAATAAAAAAAAATATGGCACAAAAAAGTGATTTTTTATTTGGAATCAGATCAGTTATCGAAGCCATTCGTTCCGGTAAAGAAATTGAAAAAGTACTGGTTAAAAAAGGCTTGCAGGGCGAGCTTTACGAAGAGCTGGTGGAAACCATGAAAGAAGCGGGGATAACTTGGCAAGCGGTTCCCATAGATCGAATAAACAGGGCTACCCGAAAAAACCACCAAGGGGTTATTGCCTTTGTTTCGGCTATTAGCTATCAGGATCTTGAAAATACGCTTATCGGCCTTTTTGAGGATGGAAAAAATCCGTTGATACTGGTGCTCGATGGCATTACCGATATACGCAACATGGGCGCAATTGCACGCTCTGCAGAGTGTGCCGGGGTGCATGCCATAGTGATACCCGAAAAGGGAGGTGCTCGCATAAATGCCGATGCGGTAAAAACATCTGCCGGTGCATTGTACAATATCCCTGTTTCGCGTGTGCCTAATCTGTATAAAGCATTGGAATATCTAAAAAACTCGGGACTAAAAATTGTGGCGGCCACCGAAAAAGCCAATGATGATTACACAAAAATTGATTTCACCGGACCAACGGCCATCGTGTTGGGAGCGGAGGACAAAGGTGTTTCGGCTCAAATGCTAAAAATATGTGATACAGGCGCTAAAATACCGGTAGTGGGAAGCATTGGTTCATTAAATGTATCTGTTGCTACAGGTGTCCTTGTTTATGAGGTGGTAAGGCAACGAGCAATCGTGGCGGAGTAATTTCACGCATAAATTAAATTTACTTGCTGTATATCGTGGCTTAAAAACATTTGTATCGGTCGGGATGCCCAAAGAGTTATGCAAAAGTTCTCCGCTCAACTGTACAAGTTAGAGCGCCTGCTCCGATTCGCCCGGAGAAGATTTATCCTTCCTGTTTAAACTCTGTTAACATTTGATTATGAGACAATCACCCGGTGTTAATTTGTTTTCTCTCAAAATCTTTATAAATTCGGAAGATTATTTTGTGAAAATTCACGAATATTAATTTAGCCTAAATACATCATTTATGAACCATAAAGAACGAGTGTTGAAAGCTCTAAGCAACGATGCTCCGGACAGGGTTCCATTTTACTATTGGGACGTGTTGGAGTTTGGGGAGAAAATGATGTCCTACCTTGGTTTTACCACACGCGATGAATTATTGGAATTTTTAGACGTAGATTTTAGATGGGTAGAACCAAAATATGTAGGACCTCAATTATTAAAGGAAGGTAACAAGAGTAAAAAGGACATTTGGGGAGTAGGGTATTCCCGCATTAAAAAAGGGGAATTTGGCTATTGGGAGGCAAGCCAGTTTCCCCTACAAGGAATAACAGATCCACTTGTATTGGAGGATTATCCATGGCCTACGAAAGATTTATTCGACTTTAATTCGTTAAACCAACAGCTCGAGCTTTATAAGGATTATGCCATCATTACAGCTCCGGGATATTCTTCACCCGGTTTGTTCAGGATAGTGCAACGCTTATTGGGTCGCGATCATTTTTTGGATGTGATGATGTCGCATCCCGTTTTTTTCAGAACCATATGCGATAAGGTCATTGCGTTTTACACTGCTTTCATCGATGATTTTTTTGAAGTGGCGGCCGGCAGAGTGGACTTTGTACGTGTAGCCGATGACTTTGGTTCGCAAACGGGGCTTACCATTGGCGAAGATCAGTGGGAAGAGTATATCCTGCCATCGATAAAAGCTTTTACCAGTAAACCATTAGAAACAGGAGCACATTTTTATATGCACAGTTGCGGTGGAGTCCGAAAGTTATTACCCCACTTTATCAGTGCAGGTGCCGAAGTACTGGACCCGCTGCAAACAAGAGCTTATGGGATGTCGCCCGAAGGTCTTAAAAAAGATTTTGGCAAGTTAATAACCTTTTGTGGTGGCATGGATGAGGAACGTTTACTCCGTAAGGGAAGTGTTCAACAAGTAAAAGACGGTGTTAAGGAATTATTTGATGTAATGGCACCAGGCGGTAGGTTTATTCTGGGGCCAAGCCATAAAATTAAAGTGGAAACACCCATTGAAAATGTTATTGCGATGTACCAGGCTGCCAAGGAATGGCATAACGAGAATGAATAATAATTAAGGATAAGATACCGCAGTATAAATTGATAAGACCCATTCTTTTTAAAGGATGGGTTTTTTTTGTGCCAAATTTATGTTGTGCAGTTTTTTCTCTAAATAGTTAAACAAAAATTTAGGTTTGTTGTTTAAGATTCAAAACAGTATATCAAATTACGGAGAGACGAATCTGCTGTAAAAAATACTAGCTTAATGAACAAACAAAAAAAAGTGGCGGTAATTGGAGCCGGATTTTCCGGACTCTCAGCAGCCAATTATCTAGCTAAGCAAGGTCATCAAGTAAGCCTATTCGAGAAGCACGACATGCCTGGCGGAAGAGCCAGGCTATACCGCCAAGCGGGCTTCTCCTTTGACATGGGTCCAACCTGGTATTGGATGCCGGATGTTTTTGAAAAATTTTTTGCCGATTTCGGCAAAAAAGTAGAGGATTACTATTCCTTGTCACGCCTGGATCCGGCATATCGTGTATATTTCGGTAAAGATGACTTTGTTGATATCCGAGCCGATTTGGAAAAGGTTTACGAGGTTTTTGAAAAAGAAGAAAAGGGAAGCGCGGAGTTTTTACAAAAATTTTTGGACGATGCTGCATTTAATTACCATGCGGCTATGGACAAGATTGTTTATGGTTCGGGTAAATCCCCCCTTGAACTGGTGAGTCCGGCAACAATTAAAAGAGCAGGGCAATTTTTGCAATCCATCAAAGGTAAGGTGAGAGCCGGTACAAAAAGTAAACGATTGGCACAAATACTGGAATTTCCGGTGTTATTTTTAGGTGCTAAGCCAGAGGATACACCGGCATTTTATTGTTTTATGAATTACGCTGATATGGTATTGGGAACCTGGTATCCCGAAGGTGGCATGTATAGTGTTGTTAAGGGTTTCCAGAAATTAGCATTACAACAAGGCGTAAGGTTTTATTACGGTCATTCGGTTGATAAGATTGAGGTTGCCAATGGTAAGGTGTGCGGGATACATGCCAACAATGATTATTTTGAGACAGATCTTGTTGTTTCAGGTGCCGATTATCATCATGCCGAAACCTTGTTGGAAAGCAGATATAGAAATTATTCAGAAAAATATTGGCAGAAAAGGGTTTTTGCACCATCTGCATTGATATTCTATATAGGCTTCGATAAAAAATTGGACAAGGTACAGCACCACAGCTTATTTTTCGACTCGCCTTTTGAAGCCCATGCCAAAAGCATTTACGATAGTAAAAAATGGCCCGAAAATCCACTTTTTTATGCCAGTTTTCCCAGCGTAACGGATAGTGAAGCTGCGCCGGAAGGTAAGGAATCAGGAATTTTTTTAATACCCATTGCAACAGGAATAGAGGATACCCCCGAGTTGAGGGAAAAATATTTTGACGAAATTATCCGTCGATTGGAAGAGATGACGGGTCAGTCTATTATTGATAGTATTGTGCTTAAAAAATCGTACTGTGTAAACGATTTTGTTGACGACTACAACGCCTATGGTGGAAATGCCTATGGCCTATCCAACATATTAAGGCAAACAGCTTTTTTAAAGCCTAAGCTGCAAAATAAAAAGTTGCCCAATATGTTTTACACAGGTCAGCTTACAGTGCCGGGGCCCGGGGTGCCGCCAACCATTATCTCGGGTAAGATAGTAGCCCGCTTAGCTTCGGAATACTTTGAGAAAGAAGCCTAGATTTTACTTTTAAAATTTGATTCGATGAATACTTCTACAAAAAAAACCACAGGCATTAAAAAACCATCTATAACCAGCGGTGGTAGTGTACATGCCCCTCCCTTACAAATTACCCATAAAGTAGAACAAGTGAAGGATAAGCAGGCCAAAATACAATTCGATAAAGTAAGTTATTCTTGTAGCCGTTTGGTTACCCAATCATACAGTACCTCCTTTAGTATAGGTGTGCGCTGTTTGAATCCATCCATTCGGCAAGCCATATACAGCATTTATGGTTTTGTACGTTTTGCCGACGAAATAGTGGATACTTTTCATGCCTATAATAAGCCGAAACTGTTAGACGACTTTGAACGCGATTATTACAGTGCCGTAGAGCAAGGTATCAGCTTAAACCCTATCCTTAACTCTTTTCAGCACACGGTACAAAAGTATAGTATAAGCGACCAATTGGTGCAGGCTTTTCTACGTAGTATGCGTGCCGATTTATATAAAAACAGATACAATGCCTCCGAGCTCAAACAATATATTTATGGGTCGGCCGATGTGGTTGGGTTGATGTGTTTAAAAGTATTCGTAAACGGTGATGAAATGCTGTATCAATCGCTTAAGGATAGTGCAGAGCGCTTGGGTTCGGCTTTTCAGAAAGTGAACTTCCTGCGCGATATAAAAGATGATAAGGAAGGACTGGGCAGAGTTTATTTTCCTCAGCTGTCCACGGAAAGACTGAATGAGGAGAATAAAGAAGTTATCCTGCAAGATATATATGGAGATTACCATGCCGCGCTAAAAGGAATAAAAAAACTTCCGGGGAATGCACGTCTTGGTGTTTATATTGCCTATACTTATTATTTAGGACTAACCCATAAAATAGCCAAAACAAAACCTAGGGAACTGCTAAAGAAAAGAGTTCGGATTTCAAACCCGTATAAACTACTGCTATTGGCAAAAGCTTTTATTTTATTTAAATTAGGATATTTATAAAAATCAACGAAATGAGTATATGGATTTATATTTTAATTGGGGTAATCACTTTCTTTTTAATGGAGGGGGTGGCATGGTTTACGCATAAATATGTAATGCACGGTTTCTTGTGGAATTTGCACCAGGACCATCATTTTCCGAAACATCATAAAAAAAATGGCTTTTTTGAGAAAAACGATTGGTTTTTTGTGATTTTTGCCGTCCCTGCAATGACTTTTTATATCTTGGGCAGCTTGTATGCCAACACACTGCTCTTAAGCATAGCCATAGGAATTACCCTCTATGGTCTGGCCTATTTTATTTTTCACGAAATAGTATTTCATCGCCGAATAAAATGGCTTAAAGGATGGAAACCTACCTACGTGCGCTCTATTATTTTGGCTCACTCCATGCATCATCAGCACCATAGCCCTGAAAATGGTGAGTGCTTTGGTCTGTTGATATTTCCATACAAATATTTTATTGCCGAACTAAATAAGAAAAGGTAGTGTAATAGCAATTGTTAAAGTAAATAATAAGTATTACTGTTAGCGCTCTTGTGATAAACTAAATTTACTATAAGCCTTGTAAAGTTCCAAAGCTGTGTATCTAAAAATTAGATGCCGGCTTTTTTGTTTTTCCAAACCGGTATTGTTAATCGTACAATATTCGTAATTTGCTTACCTATGGCAAAAATTTTAAAATTTACAATAGGAAGTTTAGGAGAATACTTTGCCAAAGCAGGAAACTATTCGGAGGCCAGTATGTTTCAATTATTCTGAGGCTACTAAACGGGTTATTATAAAAAGCCCTAAATAATCTTGTACCAATTAAGCAGTATGTAAAGTATGAAAGATAAAAAAAATATATTTACGCCTTTAAAAGGTTACGAAAACTTTGAAGTAACCACGCAAATGCTGATTGCAGAAATTTTACGCCGCGAGCTGCCGCTTGAAGTTATTGATGCCGACAATAATCTTATTGCTGTGGTTTTTGAGGGTAAGGAATATATTATTCATGAAGGAACTATTTCCGATGCCAATAGCCTGATTGCATATTGGATATCGAACGATAAGTGGATGACGCGTCAATTTCTTCAACGTAAAGGCGTTAGCTATGCAAAGGGCATATTATTAAAGCAAGGATATACAGCTAAGCAGCTGCAACAGGTTCGTTTTCCGGCTGTAGTAAAACCAGTGGATACCGATCATGGAATAGCGGTTAGCGTGGATATAAAAACGCGTGAGGATTTAATTTCGGCCGTGGATAGGGCTTTTAAATTTGCAGACAAGGTAATAGTGGAAGATTTTTTTAGAGGAAGAGAGTTCCGATTCCTTGTGATTGATTATCAGGTGCGTGCCATCGCTTATCGCGAACCGGCCAATGTAGTGGGGGATGGAAAGTTAAGTATAAATCAACTCATAGATGAAAAAAACAAAGGGCGAGGAGTAGATTATACGCATCCTTTGCTAAAAATAAATATAGACGAAGAGGTGCACAGACATTTAAAAGCATTGTCGCTTACGCCCGAAAGTATATTACCTAATGGAGAAAAAGTATATTTGCGCAGTAATTCTAATTTAAGCACAGGTGGCGATAGCATAGATGTAAGCGATGATATGCCCGAATTTTACAAAGAGGTGGCGGTGAAAGCAGCGCAATCGGCTGGCTTAAAAATAGCGGGTATCGACCTGATAATAAAAAATATGGAGGCGGTACCATCAGCCAAAAATTATATTGTAGTTGAACTTAATGCTCCTGCTATGCTGTCGATGCATAATTATCCGTACCTTGGGGAAAATAGGCATGTGGAAAAATATGTTCTGGACAGTATTTTGAATTCTAAGTAATTTTACTTAATTGCTATTAAATACCAAACGATGACTAAAAAAGAAAACCCATTGGAGATTCAGCATAAATCGCAATTGATCGATTATTTTGAGCAAGGAAACAAAGCGCCCGAAAATTGGGGTATCGGCACCGAACACGAAAAATTTTTGTATGATAGTAAGAGTTTTAAAAGATTATCTTATGATCAGAAGAACGGCATAAATACCATATTAAATCATATGCAACGGTATGGTTGGCAGCCGGTGGAGGAGAAGGGAAAAGTTATTGCCCTGCAAAATAGCGGTGCTTCCATTACATTAGAACCCGGGGGGCAATTTGAACTTTCGGGTGAGAATTTTAGAAGTGTGCACGAAACGTTTCAAGAGACCCGAAGACATTTTGAAGAATTGTATTTTATCTGTAACGAGTTGGATACATTTACCCTGCCCTTAGGTGTGGATCCTTTAACAGCACTGGAGGAGGTACCCTGGATGCCGAAAGAACGCTATGGATGGATGAAGAACTATATGCCCACCAAAGGAGATCTGGGCCTTCAAATGATGACCAATACAGCTTGTATTCAGGTTAACCTGGATTATGCCAGTGAGGCCGATATGGTGAAAAAAATGCGTGTGGCACAAGCGCTGCAGCCTGTAGTTACCGCCATTTTTGCCAATTCGCCGTTTGCAGCAGGTAAACCAAATGGTTTTTTGAGTCAGCGGGCACATATTTGGGACCGAACCGATCCGGATCGTTGTGGGTTTTTGCCCTTCATTTTCGACGATGGTTTTGGGTTTGAGCGATGGGTGGATTACCTCTTGGATGTTCCTATGTATTTTATCTATCGCGATGATAAATACCTATCTGCCAATGGATTAACCTTCGGACAGTTTTTAAAAGGAAAACATGTTTTACAACCAACAATGGAAGATTGGGAAACGCATGTATCTACTGTTTTTCCGGATGTGCGCCTTAAACAATTTATCGAAATGCGTGGAGCTGATGCCAGTTGTGTGCATCATATTGCTGCACTGTCTGCATTGTGGGTGGGTTTAGTTTACGATAAACAAAGCCTGGAGGAGGCACATCATCTGATATCGGGATGGAATTTGGAGGCTTTAAAAGAAGTGCGTTTACGCGTACCCAAAGAAGGCTTGAATGCTAAAAGTGGCGCTATACATATAGGTGAGGTAGCCAAACAGATTTATCAAATAGCCCTGGCGGGGTTGAACAGGCGATCGGAAAAAACCGGCATTGAAAATGAAAGTCGCTTTTTGGCGCCGGTTCGCCAGATAACGGACAGCGGCATTACCCAGGCCGAAAAATATTTACAGCGCTACAATAAAGATTGCAATAAAGATATATCAAAATTGGTGACAGCCTGGCTGGTGGATCAAACCCAAATTTATCCTTACAAGCATGAGGTGTAGTCTTTACATAGATAAGCACATAAAATAATTTTCCTGCTGAAATAATAAAATAGCAATTAACTTTAAATAGAATAGGAAACGAGTCTCCGAAGGGTTGGGGCAGCCTATGTGGGTGCCTTATCACCTAACTTGTTCGTTTAAGGAGAAAAGGATTTCTAATGTGACGGGTTGATCTGAGGATGCAAAAATAACTTATTGACAGATGAAATAAATAATGTTTTCGAAACTTAAATTTTTATTAAGATACATGCATAAATACCGCTGGTGGTACACCGGTGGGATATTTTTTCTGGTTTTAACCGTCTGGATATCGGTTACCATTCCCGGGTTTATTCAAAAAACTGTGGATCTTATTGCCGGTGGGCGGGCAGGAAATGAAGAGGATTTTACGCAAAACGTACTGATTATTGTAGGCTTAGCCGCGACCTTGATATTGGTACGCACCTTTTCAAGAATATTGATTTTTTTTCCGGCTCGCCTGATTGAGCGAAAACTTAAAGGCGAGATGTTTAATAAACTGGCTTCATTCGGAAAAGCGTATTACGATCAAAACTCTACAGGTACCATTATTTCGCGTGTAAACAATGATATAAACGGCGTACGTATGATAACCGGTTTTGGCATTCTGCAAGTCGGCAATATTCTACTTTCCCTGTCGATAACGCCCTATAAAATGTGGGAAATGTCGCCGGCACTCACCTTGTATTGTGTTGTTCCTATGGTGCTTATATTTATTGTAGTTCGTATTGGTATGCGCGTGATGGTGAAAAATACACGTCGTAAAATAAATACACTGCAAAATCTGTCCGGAAAAATTATTTCATTTCTAACAGGTAACAATGTTATCAAAAGCTATAATATATACGGTCATGCCGAGGAGAAGGTACATAAACAGAGCCTTTCGTATTATGATGCTACACTTAAGATATCGTGGATACGGTCGTTTATTATGCCTTTACTTTCTAACCTGGGGCAAATTTTAAAAATCATCATCTTCTTTGCCGGAGGTATGTATGTTATCAATGGTCAATTTACCATTGGCGAGCTAACGGAATATATTGCCTATGCTGCCCTCTTAAGTTATCCTGTAATGGGACTGGGCTGGGTGCTTACCGTTTTTCAACAAGGTTTTGTGGGCATTAGCAGCATACAAACTATCATGGAGAGAAAAGGGGTGGATGACGAAAGAGTGCCATTGCCAGCTGCCGAAAAAAATAAACTATTTGAAGAGGGCATACATATACAAAAGCTTAATTACACCTTCCATAATGGCGACAGACCTGTACTTAAAGATATTTCTTTTTCAATCCTACCCGGACAAGTAGTGGGCATAACGGGCAAGGTGGGTGCAGGTAAAACTACCCTGGTTAATTGTATAAATGCTTATTTACGCCCGGAAAAAGGACAGGTGTTTTTTGGTGAAAAAGATGCCGCAACCTTAAGAGCCGAGGATATTCGAACGGTTGTAAAAACAGTGAGCCAGGAGGTTTTTCTCTTCTCGGACACCATTGAAAACAACATTGGCTTTGCAACAGAAAAAGGTATCCGGGCCGATCGTTTTGAAGAGGTGATTTATAAAAGTGCTATGGCCGACGAGTTATCACGTTTTCCAAGGCACGGTAAAACAATGGTAGGGGAGAAGGGTATTATGCTATCCGGTGGGCAAAAACAACGTATCAGTTTGGCAAGGGCACTTTATACACCAGGTGAACTGCTGATTTTAGATGATGTGTTTTCAGCAGTGGATACCAATACCGAACGTTTTTTAATCCAACATATTTTAGGTAACCGTAGCGTTAAGAGTATTATCGTCATCTCCAATCGGATGAGCGTGTTAGAAAAAACCGATTTTAACATTGTGTTGGAAGAAGGACGGATGGTGGCAAAGGGCAATCACCACGATTTATTGAAACAGCCCGGTTTTTACCGCGACATATTAACCCTGCAACAAACAAAACAGTAAAAATGCAAATGTTAAAAAGGGCAAGTAAGTTTTTTAATAGTCACGACTGGGAGCTCTTCCGGGAGTTTGCCGTTTATTTTAAACCGCATAAAAAATGGTTTTTTTTAAGTGTTGCCTCCATTCCTATTACAACTGCTGCGGGCATACTTTTTCTTTGGTTGGTTCAAAATATAGTTGACAATTATATTGTACCGGGTAATGTGGATGGTTTAATTATGCAAACCACCTTGTTGGCTTTAGCTTTGCTGGCAAACATACTTTTTGATGGGTTTTACAGTTATTCCTTTTCAAAAGCCGGTGGCTTGGCCATTGTCGATCTCCGTAAGAAATTATTCGGTAAATCATTACGTTTCCCGTTAAGCTACTTCGATAAAAAACCTATTGGTGTAACATTGTCGCGCCTGACCAGTGATATGGAGTCAATCTCGGAGTCTTTTGCTGCCGGTATTCTGGGTCTACTGGCCGACAGCATTAAAACGCTAACCTTAGTGGCCTATCTTTTTCACTTGAATTGGCGACTTACACTTGTTTTGCTATTGGTTGTTCCCTTAATTATAATAGCGATAAAATACTTGCGCAAAAAAATAAGGAAGGCCTACAATACATCGCGCAGCAGTCTGGGTAAGTCGGCAGCTTATCTTCAGGAAGCACTCAACGGTATGAAAACGGTACAGTTGTATTCGGCAGAGGAAAAAGTATTCAATAAGTTTGATGCCTTAAACAAGGAGTTTTGCGATGCGCAGAACAAATCGAATGTCTACGATTCCTTTCTCTATTCTATTGTGGAAGGAATAACTTCTGTTGCCACCGCATTGGTTATTTGGTATGGCGCTATCCAAATATGGGATTACGGTTATACCATAGGTGTACTCATTGTTTTTATTACCACCCTGGAACGACTTTTTATACCCGTAAAGCAGTTTGCACAGCAGATATCTACAATTCAGCGGGCTATGTCGGCCTTGGAACACATCAGTGAGCTGTTTGAGCAAAAGGTGGAAGATCCCACCACCCACGCAGGTGGCGATATGCCGAAGCCTTTGGCTTTGCATGATATTGAGTTCAATAATGTTTATTTCCGTTATACAGAAGATTCTCCCGACGTGTTAAAAAACGTGAGCTTTAAGTTGCATAAAGGCGAAAGGATGGCCTTGGTTGGTACAACAGGATCCGGTAAATCAACTATCATCAGGTTGCTGGCAAAAACGTACACCGGATATCGCGGTAGTATAAAAATTAATGGAACCGAACTGGCAGATATACCCATAGCCCGCATCCGCGAAACCATTTCGATTATGCAACAGGACATTTATATGTTCAACGATACGGTTGGTTTTAACATAGGCCTGGGTCGTCAATCTATATCAAAAGCCGATGTGGAGCAGGCAGCCTCCTTTGTTTTTGCCAATCATTTTATCGAACAACTGCCCGGTAAGTATGAGTTTGTAATTCAGGATAACGGCGATAATTTATCTAAAGGACAAGCGCAATTGATTGCTTTTGCCCGGGCCATTGTGGGTAATAGAGAGTTGATTATTCTGGATGAAGCAACCAGTGCGGTAGATTCCATAACAGAGCAATATATACAAAAAGCCATTGCCAATATTTTTGCAAGCAAAACCGTTATTGCCGTGGCGCATCGTCTTAGCACCATAAAAAATTCAGATATGATTTTGGTTTTGGAAGAAGGTCAAATTATTGAAAGAGGTAAGCATGGGCAGTTGCTGGAAAAAGGTGGAAAATATGCCGGGCTCCTTCATCGTTTAGAAGAGGAAAGTAAATCTGTATAAAACAAGAAAGGGAAGCATATGCTTCCCTTTTTAATGCGGTCTGGACGGGACTCGAACCCGCGACCTCCGGCGTGACAGGCCGGCATTCTAACCAGCTGAACTACCAGACCAACATTTGCTTGTAACGGTATTTTATTGCTTTTTAACAGTGCGGTCTGGACGGGACTCGAACCCGCGACCTCCGGCGTGACAGGCCGGCATTCTAACCAGCTGAACTACCAGACCAGTTAAAAAACAATTCTAAATACATTCTCCGAGTGAAAAACAAAGCACGTTAAGCTTTATTTTTACTTTCAGTTTGCGGTCTGGACGGGACTCGAACCCGCGACCTCCGGCGTGACAGGCCGGCATTCTAACCAGCTGAACTACCAGACCAAATGGTATCATTTTTCTGAAAGCGATGCAAAGATAGAGTTTCTTTTCCTTTATGCAATAGTGCATCTGTGTTTTTGCTAAATTAATTGACGATAGATCGATCTGTAGGTCAATACTGGCCTGCCTAATAGTATGTTAGGTCTTTTAAGTTTATGTTGTTTTTTTTACTTTTTAGATAAGGCGGAAAGGCATGTTTTTTAGGGTTCTAATTAGGATGTTGAGAATCAGTCTTTTGCGTTTTTGTAGTTGCTCAATTTAGTTGAACAGCTTATCTGGTTTTCTCTAAAACCTTAGCACATGAACCATCGGGCTGCTCTTCGAAGCCTATTTTTTTTAGATATTTTAAATGGTTTTTACTGCCTGCATCGGCTAATACCATGGTAATGCCATGTTCGGAAAAATATTTACGTAAGCGCGAATAAATGTAGCGGCCATTTTTAAAGTCGCGATATTTTGGGCCTACATAATCGAGCCGCACACGTAAAACATTATCCGCTTGGCGATGCGCTAAAAATAAGCCTGCTACCTGCATATCGCGTAACACAAAAAAACTCAAATCATTCCATTCGGGGTTGTAGGTAAATCCCGGAAAAAATCGTTGTATTTCTCTTTCATTAAATTGCAAATAGCGGGCTAAGTAATTATCGTTTGGCCGCACCTCCAGGATTTCAAATGCCTCTTTAGTTTTAAATATTTGAATGAGAAAATACAAATCCACAAAAGCAATAAAAAGATTCATAAAACCCACTGGTAAAGCCCCAATTAAGAAACCATACAAGGAAAATATTAAGGCACCAATAAGGTTTAAAATCCGAAATTTTACGATGGAACTCATGGTTATGGATATGGCAATCATCAGTGAAGCTGCATATCCAATCCATTCTAAAATATCTATATCCATGTGTGATAATATATGTAAAGTTGGTTTCCTTTTAGCATTACAAAGTTAATTTCTTTAGTTTTTCAACCTATTAAAACAGATGAAAAGAAATGGTATTAGGCATTCATTGGTAAATCCATTCTCTTTATATTAGCCAACTCTTAAAAAAATACAAGAGGCATATAATCATAAGAAAACATTAGTATGAAGCGTTTATTCTCCCACTTATTGTTTAAAGTTTTTTTGGCCATTGTTTTTGGAATTGTTTTTGGCCTTTACTTGCCTGAGCCTGTCAATAGAGTTTTGGCTACTTTTAACGCTTTCTTTAGTCAGTTTTTAAATTTTTCAATTCCTTTGATTATCATGGGGCTGATTATGCCAGCCATATCGGACTTGGGAAAAGGTGCCGGAAAAATGTTGATTCTAACTGCTGCTATCGCATACGGTTCTACGCTTTTTTCCGGTTTTATGACCTACTTTACTACCTTGGATGTTTTTCCTTCGCTTTTGGGGTCTTATGTAAATAAAACGACTCAAATAGCTGAGACAGCAAGGGAATTGTCGCCCTATTTTATTATTACCATTCCGGTAGTTTTAGATGTGATGACAGCGTTGGTGTTGGCATTTGTAATCGGCTTAGGATTGGCATATCAGGAGGAGTCTGCATTGAAATTAATGGTGAAAGATTTTCAGATAATTATAATGCAGTTGATTGAGAAAATTATTGTACCTCTTTTACCCTTATTTATTTTAGGAATATTTGCCAATATGGCTTATAGCGGAAAAGTCTACTCAATCCTTTCTGTATTTATAAATATCATAGGTGTTATTTTTGTGTTGCACATTTTACTATTGGTATTGCAATATATAATTACAGGTATACTTACTAAAAAGAATCCTTTGCGCCTCTTAGTTACCATGATGCCGGCTTACTTTACTGCCCTGGGCACCCAGTCTTCCGCGGCTACCATACCGGTTACATTAGCACAAACACTTAAAAATGGTGTTTCAGAAAAAATTGCAGGTTTTGTAATTCCGTTGTGCGCAACTATTCACCTGTCGGGGAGTATCATGAAAATTACGGCATGTACAATAGCATTAATGATTTTAGAAGGCATGCCTTTTGATTTTCTGCTTATTGCAGGATTTATTTTTATGTTAGGGATAGCGATGGTTGCTGCCCCCGGAGTACCGGGTGGTGCCATTATGGCTGCCATAGGTGTTATGCAATCCATGCTGGGCTTTAATGAAGAAATGATTGGTTTAATGATCGCACTTTATATTGCTATGGATAGTTTTGGGACTGCGTGCAATGTTACAGGAGATGGTGCTATAGCGCTTGTAGTTAATAAATTAACGAATTCGTGGGGTAAGCCAATAAAGCCAAACAGGGAGGTAAAATAGGGAGTTTTATAAAGAGTAGTAATACTTGTTTTCTTTTTATTGAACACAAAAAAAACAGACTCCAAAAATTGAAGTCTGCCTCTGCTATTATCGCACTTACTTTGTACAGCTATTTTGCTGCCTGTGGAACAAACATAACGGCCAGTTCCTTTTTATAAAACGAAAGGTCTTCTAACACTTTATCGCGCATGTTTTCTAAAAGTTCATCACCTTTCGAGAACATCTCTTTGTAATAGGCGATACCATCCTGCATGTTTGTTTTAAAGGTATTGAAATATTTTATTTGTGGAGCCGTAAACTCATCCTTGCATTCCTCAATTTTATTTTGGAGGTAATCCATGTAAATTTTAATTTCCTTAATAAACAAGTTCGGACGATCGGTATTAAAAAGTTTGTTTGATTTACCGTAGATGTGATCAATCATCTCTTTTAAGGAACTTATTTTATTGAAATAGGCCAGGTTAGGTCCCGGACAAACTACTACGCCGTGCTTGCCCTTGGGCAGCTCCAGCTTGTGGTAATCCATAACCGTGTTGCCCAGCCCAACACAAAGACAGGCTTTCTCTACCACTTTGCTTATTTTTTCTTTAAGCTCCGCCGCATTGGCGATGGTTTCCTTTAGCTGAGCTATTTTTAATTTTTGGTATTGAACGGATGCCGTACAGATAGTTTTATCCGTGAACTCAGTGTTAAATTGCAGGAACTTTTTTAAACAGGCGGCTCCCGGTTTTCCGGCATCAATTCTTTTCTGCTTTTCAATGTCGGCCCAATTGCCCCGTACCGAGTTAAAAGGAACACCTAAAGGAGATACGTCGCTCAGATAAAAATCTTCTTCTTTGGCATCACGGAGCAAGTTTTGGGTAAAGGAGTCAACAGTTACCGCTTCAGGTACCAACAAAAATGGAGAGCCCCAGCCCACCGATTCCAGTCCGTAATGCTGTAGTAACATTTGGTGTTCGTGTGTATCACCCACACCACCTTGAACGGTATAAATTATCTTGTGAGGTTTTTCTATGTCGATATCTTTTTGCGATTTTAATCCTTTGACATATTCGCTATGCAGCATGTTAACCAAGGTTTCCTTGTTGTCTTTAAATTCCTTTAAGATAGGCCCTAAAAGGTAACCATCGGAGGCAAAGGCATGCCCACCACAGTTTAAGCCCGACTCAATTCTGAACTCCGAAACCCAAAGTCCTTTCTTGGCCAAAAATCTACCTTGCACCATGGCTGATCGGTAGTCGCTTACCTTTAGTGTA
Source organism: Saccharicrinis carchari (assembly GCF_900182605.1). Taxonomy (NCBI): domain Bacteria; kingdom Pseudomonadati; phylum Bacteroidota; class Bacteroidia; order Marinilabiliales; family Marinilabiliaceae; genus Saccharicrinis; species Saccharicrinis carchari. The sequence goes on along the minus strand of NZ_FXTB01000001.1, from coordinate 820,828 downwards.
ATGCGCTTTCGCAACTGTCCGTTTTTATCAGGAAAAAAATCGTTAAAAGTAGCCATATGGCTATATAATCGCGGATTTAAACCGGCCGACAATACCACTGAAGAACTCAGTTCGCTGGTGGCAAAACCTTCAATAGCTGCGTGTGCATCGTTATACTCGATGGGCAATTGGGTATTCTTGTCGTAATTTACACCGTCGAGTTTGGTCATGATGTTTACATCAATTTCGCCCGGACGTATCATGCCTCTTAATTGTTCCTGCAAACTTTTTTTCTCATCGTCCTTGGCAGCTAACATTTGTGCGTAGGTGTTGGATAGGGGAGAGTTGGGCGGGAGTAGTTCAAAATATTTGCTTATCTCGCTGCCCTCTTCAAAGTTGGATTGCTTTAAATTTTCAAAATTACGTTGAACCAGTATTTGCAAAAGATTCAGGTAATTTTTAATGATAAGGGCTCTGTTTTTTCTATCGGAGGGATTGGTAGGGGTATATTCCAGACCGTTTTTTTCGCTGTGGATTTTAATTAGTTCCTCCATGATAAAATGATCGGTAATCGGAACGACCGAGCTAATGCCGTAATGAGCAATTTTTAAAGGCGATTCAATGGTAAAACCGGTACCCATTACCGGTACATGGAAAGTATGGGGTGTTTCAATAGTGTTCATTTGCAAAATATAATAGTAAAAGATGCAAAGTTAACTATTGTATGTGGTGAAGCCCACATAAAAGGTGAAATTATTGGTTCATAAATTACAAATATACTATTCGACCATATTGTTCCTTAATTATAAGTTCCAGGTGCAACTTTAAGTTGCACCTGGAACAAAGTAAAAGCATGCCGCCTTAAACGCTTTGTACAATATCCCAAACAAAAGCCCGCACGCCAACTTCTTCGTTGATGGCATCCAGTTTTTGAACGGTTTCCAACACGATATCCACTTTATCGTCTTCTACAATGGTGAGCATGGCCGAATTCATTTCGGGCCAGGTGTGCGTACCCATGTGAGGTTCACCGCCTCGAGAGCCTCGCCCTGCTACATCATTCCATTTTGTAAATCCTTTTATGCCAAGATGATCAAGCATAAATTCCACCTTTTCGGTGTGTGCCTGGTTGTATATAATTAGTATTGATTTCATGTTGAATGTTTTATGTTTTTGGGCTGATTGTACTTAACCATTTTTAATGGTCAGTTATTACTTGTTTAAATGAGATTTTTACCATGTTCCGACGCAAAGTTGCTGTCAATATATAATGAGAACTGTAGTGCGTCGGATTTCGATTGCGTAAAACACCCCGGGTTTTACCCGGGGTTATTTATATTTAACCCCTTTCGGGGTATATGTGCATTATTTGTTTATTTTACTTACCTGTTTTTGTCCGTACTTATTGCACAAAGTAATTTCAAATCGAACTTAACTAATGATTAACAAATGTTAAGAGTTTCCTGCCATCCGCCAATCGCCATCTGCGATCTGCCACTTTTAATTATCTATAAAATTAAGTTCAGATTCAATGCTTTTGTTTTTATTGCGTTCATGTCGACGGGTAAAAACACGATAAATAACCGGAACGATAATCATGGTGATTACGGTGGAGAATAGTAAACCTCCAATAACCGAAATACCCATGGGGCTCCAAATCTCGGAACCTTTTCCTGAACTGAGAGCCAAAGGAAGCATACCCAAAATAGTTGTAAGGGCAGTCATCAATACAGGTCGCAATCTGGATTTACCCGACATAACAATTGCCTCATCGAGTGGGTAGCCACGGTCGCGCATCAGGTTGATGTAGTCCACCAGCACAATAGCATTTTTAACCACGATACCTACCAACATTATGGCACCTAGAGCCGCAATTAAACTTAGGGTGGTGCCGGTAATGTATAGCGCCAATATAACCCCGGTAAACGCAAAGGGGATGGAGAACATGATGATAAATGGCATTTTGAGTGATTCAAATTGAGAGGCCATCACAATGTACACCAATAATAAGCTGAGTATTAACAGCATGCCTAAATCCATAAAGCCTTCCTGCTGATCTTCGTAGGCTCCACCTACTTCAATCAGCATTTCGCTTGGTACGTCTGTTTCGCTTATTATCTGTTGAATACGGCTGGCCATTTCGCCCAGCGATATTTTATAAGGGGTTACCGAAACGGTTACGATACGTTCGCGTCTTTTGCGTTCAATATTTGGTGGAGCCCAATATTCTTTTACATCTCCAATATCGGCCAGGTGAACGGTTTGGCCGTTAGCGGTTTTAAGGGCAATGTTTTCGATATCTGTAATGCTGTTTCTGAATTCCTCTGCAAAACGAATCAGAATGTCATACTCGTCGCCTTCTTCCCTGAATTTTGAGGCTACAAGTCCGGCCACCCGGTTGTGCATGGCTGTTGAAACCATAGCCGTGCTTAAACCTACCGAGGCCATTTTTTCGCGATCCAGTTCAACGCGCAGCTCCGGTTTTTCCTTTTCGCGGCTTATTTTTATGTCGCGGGCACCTTTGATACTTTCTATCTTTTTGGCAAATTCGTTGGCCAACAAGGTCGATTTTTGAATGTCGTAACCATAAATCTCCAAATCAACGGTGTTTCCGCCCATGGCGCTTCCGCCTCCGGTGGTTAAATTAAAGTCGGTAATTTCCGGAAATCCTGCTATGTCGTTGCGTATCTGCTCGGCAATATCCCATACCGATCTTTCCCTTTCTTCCACGTCCTTTAAACTTATGGTGTAGTTGATCAGGTTGGATCCGGTAGATTGGAACATGGCCATCATACTACTTTCCTCGTCGCTACCGGCAGAGGTAGATACTATCTTTACTTCCGGGTACGACTGTATTATGGCATCTATCTTACGGGCCAGCTCAACGGTTTTTTCTACCCGTGTTCCGGATTGCAGCTCAACGGACATCGTCAATCGTCCTTCATCTGTTTCGGGCATAAATTCGGTGCCCAGCTTAGCGCCCAGGAACAAAGTACCTACAAATAGTACCAGAGCCACCCCGGTAACCAATGATTTGTGTTGAAGGCTCCATCCCAGCACATTCCCATACCAGTTATCCAAACGCTTAAAAAGAGGAAGCATCACCGCATCAAAACTGAAGCGTTTAGGTTTAGTTTCTTTTTTCTTCAGCCTGAGCAACTGGGCGCTCAACATGGGGGTAAGGGTAATGGCTGCCAGGGTGGAGGTAACCACGGTTATGGTAACTATCCAGCCCAATTCGCGAAACAGCACACCGGTCATCCCGCTAATCAAAGTCATAGGGAAAAACACAGCCACAACGGTCAATGTAGTTACAATTACCGCCAACCAAACCTCGTTGGTAGCATAAATGGCCGCTTCGCGCGGACTGGCACCACGATCGATATGCTTGGATATGTTTTCGAGCACCACAATGGCATCGTCCACCACCATACCAATGGCTATGGATAGTGCCGAGAGGGATATAATATTGATGGAGCTGCCGGTGACATATAAATAAATAAAGGATACCACCAGTGATATAGGGATGGTGAGCACAATAATAAAGGTGGCGCGCCAACGTCCTAAAAACAGTAATACCACCAGCGTAACAAAAATGAGGGCATACATCAGGGTGTTGGTAAGGTTACTGATAGATCCTTGAATAAATTCGCTGGTATCAAAAATAGTTTCGATATGCAGGTCCGAAGGCAGGGTTTTTCGCAGCTCTTCCATTTTTTGGTTTACCTCGCGTGCAATTTTTACTGTATTGGCACCCGATTGTTTCATCACCATCATGCGCACCCCGCGTTTGCCGTTGATACGTTCGTCCAGGGTCATCTCTTTTGGGCCATCAATTACGGTGGCCACATCTTTAAGGTAAATGGCTTGTCCATTAAAATTGCCCAGCACCACATTTTTAACGTGTTCGCTGTTCTCAAATTCACCCTCTACACGCAAGGGATAATTTAACTGACCCATTTTAATATTTCCGGTAGGCATATTTAAATTTTCGGCCCGTAGGATATTGCCAATCTGCTCAATGGTCATATCATAGGCCTCGAGTCTGCGGGGGTTTACCTCAATGCGTATTTGGCGCGTGGGTGTGCCCATCAGCATAACTGAGCCAATACCTTCAATCCTGTTGAGGGGGTTGATTACTCTTTTGTCTAAAATTTTGGCAAGTCCCTCATAATTTTCATCTGCGGTGATGGAATACATTTGAATGGGAATCATGCTGGAGCTAAACTTGAAGATCGTTGATTTATCCGCTTCTTCGGGCAAGTTATCTTCTAATAAGCCCATGGCATCGCGGATGTCGTTGGCTGCCTCGGCCAAATCGGTTTCGTACTCAAACTCAAGCGAAACCACCGAGATATTATCGCGCGAAACGGACGTAATGGTTTTTACGTTGTCGATGGTGTTCAACGCGTCCTCAATGGGTTTTGATATGTTGGTTTCGATGTCGGCGGCATTGGCTCCCGAATAAGTGGTGAGAACCGTTATTGCCGGGAACTCAATATCAGGATAAATATCCACCGGTAATTTTACCAGTGAATAAGCACCAAATACCAGGATGGCAACAAATACCATTATGGTGGTTATCGGTTTTTTTACCGCACTTCCATATATGCTCATAATATTATGTTTTAGTGGGGGGTGATGTTAATGTATTTGAAGAGTTAAAAGGTGTTTTAAATGAAAACGATTGAACCTTACTTTACAATTTTCAGCTTGGAGCCATTTAACAGATTGGCTTGTCCTTCCACGATGATTTCCATACCTTCTTTAATTTCGTCAGCAATCACCTCAATTTTGTCATTGATACGTTTGCCTAATTTAACCTGTATTTGCTTTGCTGTACCGTTTTGGTTAACAAAAATAAAGCGTTTACTGGTTCCTTCCTGTTTGAGAACAGCGATAGCCGGTACTACCAAAATATCTTCGGGGTGCAGTTCTATTTTTATTGTACTGAACATTCCGGGGCGTAAAATTTCATTGTTGTTTTTTACTAACACTTCAGTAGGGAAGGTGCGTGTAGCCGCATTGATGGTGGGGTAAATTTTATACACACTGCCATCAAAAACCTGCTCAGGGTAAATGTCGGTGTGTACCTTGGCCACCATTCCTTTTTTTAATTCGGGAAAATGACTCTGTGATATATTTACCATGGCTTTTAAAGGATTTATTTGCATTAGCGTTAGTATGGCTGCTTTACCGACTTCGGTATTGGGTGCGCCCGAATATATTTCTCCGTCTTCGTAATATTTGGCCGTAACAATCCCGTTAATAGGGGAGAGCAAGGTGGTGTTTTCTTTTAAAAAATCCACGTTAGCCTTGGCTACTTCGTATTGTGTTTTGGCTTGTTCGTATTGTTGTTCCGAAATACTTTGCAGACTAAAAAGAGTATCTATCTGTTCAAAGTTATAACGGGCATTTTCTAATTGCGAACGGGCTTGCGTTAGCTGGGTACGATCCATTTGCACCAATACCTGTCCTTTTTTTATTCTGCTGCCCACCTCTACGTTTATTTTAGAAATACGTCCCGGTGAAGCGGGGGCAGCGTGTATCTCGGTAAAAGCATTGAGGGTAGCCGTATAATCGAGTGTTCGGATAATATTTTCTTTTTGTACGCTTTGTACACTTACCGGAATAGCATTTTCGTCTTCTGCTGCTTTATTATCGGTGCTTTTTGATTCTCCGCACGCTACTAAAATTACGGACAGCAATATTCCTAAACCCAAATAGAATCGTTGTAATACTGCGCTCGAATTAAATTGAAAACAGGTGTTATATGTTTTTGCTTTCATCTTTTTAATATGTTTTACTAAAGGTTATTGTATAATTTATCTAATTGTAGCATCGACTGCAAAAATTGCAGGACGGAGCTTACGTAGTTGTTTTCGGCCTGTAAGTAATTGCTATTGGCCTGCGTAAGCTCCAAGCTGGATATTTGACCCTGCTTGTATTTGTTATTCATGCTTTGGAACACACGCTCCGAAACTTCAACGTTTTGTTTTTGGGTGATGTAATTTTCGTAGGCGTTATTTTTTTCGTATATCAATTGCCTCTCCTGCAAGGTGAGTTGCTCTTCGAGTAATTGGGTACTCCTTTTAATTTTGTCGTATTCCACCTTGGCTTTCGAGAGTTGTGCCTTACGCGATAAACCCGAAAAAAGAGGGATGTTTAAGTTGATGCCGGCCACGTTTTTGGGGCTCAGGTCGAAGTCTGATTTCATTATTTTTTCGGTATAGCTGTAAAAGCCGCTAATGGTGGGGGCATAGGCCCAGCGCTGCATCTGGATATTTTTATGGCCTAGATCCTCCTGCACTAACATAATCTGGTAATTTGGGTTGTCGCTTATATCCAGGTTAGGATCAATTAAGTTCCTGCCTTCCATTTGCGATATAATGTCGTCCAACTTTTCGGTGAGCACCACTTCTTCCTCCGATTCAACTCCCAACCAAAGTCGCAGCATGTTGTAGTTGAGCTGCAGGTTGCGCTCCATCGATTTTCGGGTATTTACTATTTCGGAAAGGTTGATGCTGATTTGATCCACATCACTGCGCTCCGCCAATCCCATTTTAAACATGTTGCGGGTATGCTCATGCATATTTTGCAGGTTCAGCTCATTTTCATTCACTATCTGCAACAGCTTTTTTGTAACCAATATTAAGTAATAGGAATTGCTGATGTTTTCGCGCACATCCATTTCGCTTAGTTCAATATTTTTTTCTGCGATACGACGGGCTATTTTAGCGGTCTCTAAACCTACCCAATACTGTCCGCTAAAAATCAATTGCGAAACCTGTAGTTTGGCGTTCATCTGATCTTCCATTACAATTTCGGATCCCGGACCAAAGTTAAAACTGTAGTTAAAGTTGGTCATGTAATCCATGGTTCCCTCCGCTTGGGGCAAGCCTGCGCTTCGGGCTTCTCTCACGTCTTCCGCAGCGATAAGCAAGTCGCTTTTGGCGTTCATTAGGTTTTTATTATGTTGCAAGGCATACTCCTGCGCTTGCTTTAGATTGAGGCTTATCTGCTTTTCTTGCGCATTTAATATGCTCCCCAACAACAATATAAAACATACATAAAATACTCTCACATTCATAACTATATAATTGGTTTGTAATTAATCGAACCAAAATTGTAAAAAAATATTTGGTGCTTACTACTTACTGTTCTTCAGGTTTAATTCACTTTTTGATTTCCATTCTATCTATAAAGCAATCAATCATTTTAATCATATCCATCATAAATTGAGCATTCATGGATTGTTTATCTTCCTTTAGCTCTACAACATTTTCGACCAGTTCTTTAAAAAGCTTTGTTTTCTTAACAAATTCGTCAATCAGGGTAGAGGTGTTGTGTTTTTTAATTTGGAAATACCTTTTACGGTCGCCGGGCAAAGTCACATATTCTATATTTCCTCTTATTTCAAGGTTTCGCAATGCAACGCTCGCCGAACTTTTACTGATGCGCAGCTCCTCAACTATCTCTTCAAAGGTAAATTTCTCTTTATCCATCACCATAAGCAAAGCGTGAATACGCCCGGCAATGGGCTGCATACCCTCTTTGTCGAAGTATCTGCCCAACTCTTCTACCAACTCTTTTTGTTTTTTAATTCTATCTTCGTTATCCATTGGTTATTATTTTAAGATGTAGGTGTGCAAAGTTAGTAAAGTTTTATTAGTTCGCAAACTTACGAACTAAATAATTATAATGCAAATGGTTTTTATATTGAGTTTTTATAATGTTGGATTATAATATTTTTATCACAATTCAACCCTAACCAACTCCTGGCCAAGTTTGTGCAGTGCTGCTGATATTTTATTAACCTGAGGTTTGCGGGGCTTGCTTTTGCCGTGCATGTAACTCCATATTTGTTTTCGATGTATACCCGTCAGGCGTTCCAGGGTAGCGGGGGTGATGATGCCGGTTTAATACTGGAACAAACTTTCGTAATCAAATTGGATGGACAGCTCAAAGTTGTCCTTCATCTGCTTTACAAAAGAATCGGAGCTTAGGGAGTTGCCGTGCAAAAGCATCAGGTGCTTTGAGCCATCGCCGGCTTGTAGGTACGCAATGGATAATCCGTCGATGGTTATGCGTTTCTTTTTCATCCTCAACAGTTTTATTTTAATGGGAACGGACATTCACGGCAGTTTTACACCGTGGTGGAGCCGATCGGGTATGCTCTTTCGAAAGGCTATCGAGTTGATACGGATTGTCAAGATAACTAAATGCGGCGTTCCTGTCAACCGCAGGTGAGGTTTATATCAGGTGGTGGTATAAATAAACAAAAGCCATTCCCACGATGGGGATGGCTTTTGATATTTGTGTCGTTATAGTTAGCGGTAATGCACTACGACTTAAAAAGCATCAATAATACCTACAAAATCTTCTGCCTTTAACGAAGCGCCTCCGATTAAGCCACCGTCAACGTCGGGATTGTCAAATAGTTCTTTGGCGTTGCTTGGTTTACAGCTTCCCCCGTAAAGTATAGAGGTATTGTTGGCTACCTCGGCGCCAAACTTATCGGCAATCACCGAGCGGATGTAGGCGTGGATTTCTTGTGCCTGCTCGGGTGTAGCCACTTTACCGGTTCCAATGGCCCAAACGGGTTCGTAGGCTAAAATTATTTTAGCAAAGGCATCTGCAGACAGATGAAACAAGGCTTCTTCAATCTGGGCTTTAACCACCTGGTTTTGTTGGTTGGCTTCTCTTTCTTCCAGCACCTCGCCAATGCAGAAGATAGGAGTGAGGTCGTTGGCCAGTGCCAAATCTGTTTTTTCTTTTAATGTTTCATTGGTCTCCCCGAAGTACTCTCTTCTTTCGGAGTGACCCAGGATTACATAGCCTGCGCCTGTTGATTTTACCATGGCAGCAGAAATCTCTCCCGTGTAGGCACCAGACTCTTTATTGGCACAGTTTTGTGCAGCAACACCAATTTTATTTTTATCCACTGTTTTAACCACTTCGGTAATGTGTGTGGCAGGTACACCAATTACTACATCGCAATTGGGCTTTTTTGAAGCTAATATTTTATTTAATTCGCTAGCTAAGGCTACCCCTTCTTGCAGGGTCTTGTTCATTTTCCAGTTTCCGGCAACAATGTTTTGTCTCATCGTAAAAATATTTATTATTTAATTTAAAATTACTTCTCTTTTCGCATCAGCAGTAAAACAATAAGTACTCCGGCAAAAAAAAGTGCCAGTACGCTTAATGTGTTTTGTGTGCACAAAAGTTGGCTTAATCCGTACGATACAGGGTTTTTAAATTCCTTCACTTTGGGTATATCGTTGTGATGCCATTTACCCACCACCGTTCCTTTCTGTAACAAAACCATCCCGGGGTTGGATCGTATTACTGTTTTTAGCATCGTTTCGTCGGCGTTCAGATATTCAAAGCCTGCGCCACTGTCCATTTCAAATTTTGTAATGGCATCGTCTGCCGAGGCTGTTAAAAAATAAGTTTGTATGCCTTGTGCTGCCGCCTGATCTTTTATCTGCACCAACTGCGCTTTGTTTTTCCATTCTCCTTTTCCCACCTGTGGCGAGATAATCAAGATAACCGGGCTGTCGCTGTTTAATATTCTGGAGGCCTGGTCGTTGCCTTCCGAGTCGTTCAGAACAAAATCGTGAATGGGCGGCTCATAACCTTTTTGCAGGATTTCGGTATGGGTATCGATAAATACCCAGGATGAATCGGTATATGGATAATTTTCAGTGGTAAAAGTTTTTTGCTCACCATCTTTCTCCATTAAAAAAGTAGTTTCGTATTCGGCTTGTTGGGCACCTTCCGGAATAGTCATTCCTTCGGTAATGTTTTTACCAATTTTATACGGACGGAAATCAATGATAGGCAGGTGCTGTAAACTGTAATAGGAAACAGTGAGGATGCCGATGGTAAAAATAAGGGTGACCACTAATTTTTTAAAAACCGAAATGTTATCATTGAATTTGTTACGGTTAAAAAACAGATACAGAACCGGTAACATAACAACGATATTCTTAAAAAAGGTTTGCCAGTTGCTTAGTTTAACCGCATCGCCAAAACAACCGCAATCGGTAACGGGGTTAAAAATGGCAATACCCAAGGTAAGCGGTAAAAAAATCACCATAAACAGCAATGCCAATGTGGATGATGTTTTTATGCGGATACCAATGAGCAAGTGCAGTCCGGTTAAAAATTCCAAGGCGGATATTACAAAGGCTGCCGGCATAGCTACGCCTATTACAGCCTCCATGCCAAAAGAACCCAGGTAATCGCTAAATTTTATAGCACTACCTACCGGATCCACAGCTTTAACAAAGCCTGAAAACACGAAAACGGCACCTACTATTATTCTACTGATTACAAATAAAAATCTGGCCATAGGTTATTTATCTTTTGAAATTGGTGGTTCGGGAAAATCTAACTGAATCATGGCAAATATGGCATAATTAATCATATCCAGATAGTTGGCATCGATGCCTTCCGAAATAATGGTTTGTCCCTGGTTATCTTCGATTTCTTTGGTGCGATGCAATTTCATCAATATCAGGTCGGTAAATGAGCTGATGCGCATGCTGCGCCATGCTTCATCGTAATCGTGGTTTTTGTCGCACATCAGGTTTTTGGCTTTGTACAGATTATCGAGATAAAGTTTTAGGGCTTCATCTTTATCCATAACGGGTTGGTCAGTGGGGCCCAATTCTAATTGTATAATCGCCATGGAAGCATAATTGATAATACCAATAAATTCTGAGCGTATCCCTTCATCTATCTTGCTCGTACCCTTGGTTTGTATGCTTCGGATGCGCTTTGCTTTGATAAATATTTGATCGGTCACCGATGAGGGCCTAAGGATGCGCCAGGCAGTGCCATAATCTATCATTTTATTTTTAAAAATGTCTTTGCACACATTAATTACATGCTCAAACTGTTGCTCTGTTTTTTGCGACATAATCTTTTATTATCCTTTTCAAAATTGAAGCGTAAAAGTATCAAAAATTCCCTAAAGTGCAGCAAGTATTAAGATTCTTTAAATCAGAAGTCCTATTCGGCAAAAACAATACAGCGCAGGTAATGTGTTTTATATTTCCACATAAGGCATTAACTTTATAGTACAAGCAAACGAATAATGTTGTAATTTCACATTATGTCTATCTTCAATCAGGGTATGCCTTCACCTGCTTTTACTTGTGCTCCAGACAGTATATAATTTACCGTTTGTACTTAAAGTTTTGATGCTTTTTTACATCATCCTTGTATCAAAAATATGGTTGGCTTTTTATGCAGTTCAGGCAAACTGCCTTTCCATTGCGCCACCGATTTTGTTTTTATAAATTCTGTTTTCAGTGTAATATCGCAGGCCACACCTACTTTTGTTTTGGCATTACAAACGGCTAATATATCCTTTAAAAGATGATTGTTGCGATAGGGTGCTTCTATAAAAATTTGGGTCTGCTTTTCGCGTATCGAGCGTCCTTCCAATTGGGCGATGGCCTTGGCTCTTTCGCCCGATTTGATAGGCAGATAGCCATGAAAAGCAAAGCTCTGTCCGTTCAAGCCAGAGGCCATTAGCGACAGTAGGATTGAAGAAGGCCCTACCAAGGGCACCACTTTAATATTCTGTTGGTGTGCGGCCGCCACAATGTCGGCACCCGGATCGGCCACTCCGGGACAGCCGGCTTCTGAAATAACACCTACATTGTTGCCTTTTCTGACCACATTTAAATAGCTGCTTTTCTGTTGGACTGTTGTATGCTTGTTTAACTCGAAAAAAGTAAGCTCGTCAATGTTAATTGACTTGTCTGCTTTTTTTAAATAACGTCGGGTGCTGCGGATGTCTTCAACAATAAAAAATTTTATCTGTTTTAACAATACAACAACATCGGCCGGTATTACGCTGCTGATTGCCGAATCGCCCAGGGTGGTGGGTATTAAATAGAGTGTTCCCTTCATGGTTTCGTATTTTGGGCAAAAGTAATAAAAAGGAACATGGTATGTGCGCGTGGCACAGTTTTAGTAAAACAGGAACTACATTAATCAGCATTTTTTTCCTATGCTTTCTGTAAAATACCAAGATAAGATGTATTTTGCGATGCTTATGAACAAATATTTATAGTGAGATATGAAAAAGAAAAATATTTTTTTAGCATTATTTGTGCTCGTTGTGGGTGCAATAACAATAAATGCTCAATCGTACAATCTTAAATACAATCTGAAAAAAGGACAAGATTATCGTTTTTATCAGGAAACAAAAATGAAAATCGTGCAGTCATTGGGCTTTATCGATCAGGAAATAAACAATGAATTTAAGGGTATAACGCGTTTTACACCGGTAGGGAATGAGGGAAGTAACATCGTTTTAAACACTTCCTTCGAATCCATGATTGTAAGTGTGAAGAGTATGATGTTTAACCTCGACTATGACTCTTCAAAACCCTTAGATCCGAACGATAATATGGCAAAGCTGTATAGCGCTGTTATCGGCAAAGATTTTAAAATGGTGATTACCCCTCAAGGTAAAGTGTTGAGGATTGAAGGGATTGACAGGATTATCCATGAGGCCGTTAAATCAATGGAGAATGTACAACCGCAAATGGCAGCGATGATGCGAAAAACCCTCTCGAGTCACTTTGGAGCAGAGGCACTTACAGGCAATATGGCAATGCTGCTTTCTATTTATCCTGTGGCAAATAAAAAAGTGGGCGACAATTGGAGTACCAGCACCAAATTAGCTTCCGGACTAAATGCCGATCTGAACAATACATGGACTTTAGCCGATGCATCAAATAAGCAATGGAAGTTAAAAGGCAATGGCAATATTACTACCGAAGGCGGAGAGACCGAAATGAATGGCATGAAAATGAACATTAATCTAACAGGGAATCAAGATTCTGAGTTTGTGCTTAGTCAAAACGATGGCTGGTTTGTGAGTGGTAAACAGAAACAACAAATTCAAGGTGTTGTATCTATGAAAGGAAATGCCCAGATGCCTCAGGGTATGGAAATACCAATGAAGGTTACTTTATCTACTTATTTAGAAAAGAGGTAATTCGTGTGGTGGGCCGATCTCTTAAGCGCTACGGATAAAGTACCATTATGGTTTGGCTAAAACTGTAACATCCAATTTTATTGTTTATGCCATACGGGTACTTCTTTTTTTATTTAAGATAATTATGACGTGCAAACTAATTTAAACAAAAGGCGCAAAAAGGTCGTCGCAATAGAAAATGTTAAAATCAAAAAGCCAGATGAAAATCTAAGGGAAGCTGACTTGGAAAATAAATACAGGTAAAAAAGAAGGGATGATTAAGTAGAGTTTTGCATTTTTGCAGCGTAAAACCTAAACAGCTATTACGAGTATGCCACTACAGCTAACCTTGAGAATAAATATATATATCTGCAGACTTTCGCTTGTTTTGATATGCATAATGGGTGCCGGAATATTGCGTAGCACCGAAGTTTTTGGACAAGTACCCAACAATTCAACTCCACCAAACCAACACTCAGTATCGGTGCTTTATCATCATGGAATTGTGATTCCACATCATGCCAATATGATTTACTTTATCGATGATTTTTCGAGAGGAGTTGAGGTCAACTATGCCTTATTGCGATTTGATAAAAGCGGCTGGCAGCAGTGGTATAATTTTCCGGAGGTGGGTATAGGATTCTTTTACAATTCGTACGGTAATCCGCATATCTACGGTCAAGGATTAACACTATATCCATACCTTCATTTTCCTATCGTGCGCACACCTCGCTTTTCGTTGAAAAATAAGTTGGCATTAGGCCTGGGGTATACCAACCGGCCATTTGATTACCAACATAATCCTGAAAATCAAATTTTTGGCACCTACCTGAATGCCTACGTTGGTTTGGGATTGTACTCCTCTTATCGAGTATTAAAAGATTGGTCTGTAAGTGCTTCTGCTTCATTAAATCATATGTCGAACGGAGCCAGTCGTAAGCCCAATAACGGCATTAATACGTTTACATTAAGTTTAGGGGCCAGTTATCATTTTGAACCTCATTTATCGCCAAGGTTAAGCAGAAAGGTTGCCCTGCCAAGCAACCGGCGGGATGTAGAAGTATTTATGAATTATGGTCGTAGTCAGGCGGCCGATTATAACTTCAACCTGTATTCATCTGGCAGTCTCAGTATACACCATATATGGCATCGTTCGGTAAAATCGGCTTGGGGTGCCGGGCTGGATATGATTTATTTTGGTGCAGCTCCCTTTGTTTATCAAGAGTTTAATCATCAGGATACAGGAGCACAGCGGCTATTTTACGGAGTCAGTGGCGGAAAGCAGTGGATAATGGGCTCAACTACTGCTTTTGTGTATGTGGGTGCTTATCTTTATTCTCAAATTGATACGCCACAAGCTTTTTATCCCCGTGTGGGTCTGCGGCAAAGTATTACCTCAAATTTTGTTGCAAACTTTAGTATCAAAGGCAGTTTCTTCAGAGCCGAATTTTTGGAGTTTGGCTTAGGATACCGCTTTAATTACAAAAAAAATGTTTTATGAAAACTTATGGTTTTGCCTTAATAATATTTTTACTGGGAAGTATTTTGGGCTGCGATTATATTGATGCACTCACCAGTGAAGATGAGATACTATTTTCTACATTACCGTTAAAACCCTTTGATGAGGTGGTGATAGACACTTCAGTGAAATTGATATTAAAAAACGACAGTGTTTACCATGCCAGGCTTCAGGGACTTGGTTTTGTGCTGTCGAGGCTAAATATAAAGCAGGTGGGAAAAATTATTTACCTTGAAGCCGATGGTGCCGGTTTTAGAAAAAAACAGGCAGCCGAAGTGATACTGCATGCTCCTTCGTTTAAAATATTGACCTCTAACTGGCCTGCTGAGATTGTAACAAAAGATACCTTAAGGCTGAACCATTTTTCGATGGTGATTAATGGACGAGGTGCATTTACCGCTAGTGATATTACCATTAAAGCCAATAGCTTGTCCATTGCAGCTTACGGCAGCAATGCCGGCACACACGTTTTTAGGGGAGAGGTAGAAACGTTTAGGGTAATTTCTGAGGGACTCACCTCAATAGATGCACGGAATCTGCTTGCCCACAAAGTAAACTATACCCAACGATCGGTAAATCCGGCTTATGTTTTTGCCACCGAACAGTTAGTGGTGGAGATGGCTGCTGCCGGAAGTATTTATTTATGGGGCAATCCGCAGGTAAGTGTTGATAAGCAACTACCGACTTACGAGGTAAAGTTGGGAGAAGTAGTGAAAAACAATCCATAGCTGGGCACTACTTCTTACCCATAGGCTTGAGATGAAAGTTGATTCTTAAAGAGCAGAGAGGTCAACAATTAAATTGTTGACCTCTCTGCTCTAGCCAGCACTATTGGTATTTACCATATTTGGTGCGGTCCGATTGTGTTTTATCGTCAATAGAACTATACCATATAAACCCGTTTCCGACTAGTCCTCCCCTTTTATATTTGCTAAAGTACAGTTTTGGTATTCATGCTATGTTAGGAAATACTACCATGGTAACAACATCCATCCTGTATATGAAAGTCAGGTGTATTTCGGAATTACAACCAATTACCCACTTTAATACCAAAATAAACACTGCGTGGCAGGCTCGGGCCATAGATATAGGCCGGGTCGCGGTTAATGCCTTTGTCAAAATCGTCTTGATAGGAGTTAAATACATTTTTTATTCCGGCACTAATGCTCATGTCAAATCCTTTTATCATTTTAATTTTATATTCGCCCTTGATGCCTGCATCAAAAAATTCCGGCGATACTTTTATCTCACCACCCTCACTGTTACCGTAATACTCCAGTTTCATAGTACCTGTGTAGCTGCCATTTGCAGATAGAGTTAAATTACGGATAGGTAATAGATTAAAAGTAAAGTATCCATAATTATCGGGTGTTCTTAAAAAATCTTTGGTAAAGTTTCCGTTGCCATATTCCTGCTCTTCAGTGTATTTGCTAGTCTGAATAGTCATGCCTAAATCAATGTTCCATTTCACCGATGGATAATATTTGGCTTCCAGATTGATTCCTTTTACCTTGGCATCGCCACCGTTAATGCGCGTGTAAATTACTACATTATTTGCATCGGGTGCACTTTGTTCATTGGCAAAAGCATCGTTTAAGTGCGTATAGAATCCTTCGGCCATAAACTCAAAAGCAGCAGAGCCAATTGTTGCCTGATAACACAGTGAAGCCATTAAGCTGTTGCTGCTCTCCTGTTTAAGGTTGGCACCATTTTGATGAATTACCTTTCTTTTGCCGGCTACTTCGATATGTAAATCCTCGTCATAAATTTGCGGAGCACGATAGCCGTTGGCATAACTCCCTCTCAGTTGAAGCTGTTTTGTGGGTTTGTACAGAAGGTTTAAACGCGGGCTCAAAACCGTGTTTGAGAGTTCGGCATTACTGCTTTCATTGTCTGTAATATTGTAATGATCCATTCGTACTCCTGCCGACACTGTTAGTTTGTTTAGTGTGTAATCATATTGTCCAAATGCTCCCCAGGTACTTACCTTTTGATCCGAAATCGCCACCTTAGGATAAGTGATCCCATCCTCGGTGTAGCCTAGCTTATTATCCTCCAGCCTGCTGCCCGTATTTTCAATTCCTGTAATGTAATTATGCTTGCCTGCACCACCTTTATATTGCACACCATAGGAGAAGGAAAGGTCTGTTGTTGCCCCATAGGCACTTTTATCCGGTGTGCCGTCGGCTAATTGTGCGGGGTCGTCCATGGGGCGGCTAAAAACATAGCCCTCGGGATAAGATCGGGCCCCATAATATGAGCCTCTGTTTACATGTTGTGCAGAAGCATACATGGAGAGTTGGCCGCTATTGGCACCCACAAAACGGGTGTATTTGAGCGATCCTGTATTTATCTTATGGTCAACGGATTCGGCTATGTTGGCCAAATGTTCAGGCATATCCAAAAGATCGCCACCCCGTCGCTCTTCCCTGATATGGAAATAATCCATTGTTATTTTGTTGCGGTAGCCTATACGTTGATAGATGCTGGTGCCAATGGTTTTGCTGTTCAATTGTGCCAGCTCAGTAAACGTATCACCATTGGCATCATACGCTTCCCTGTTTCTGTGGGTTCCGTAAACGTTTATGCCTGAGTTTTTACTTTGCGAGACAATTGAAGCGTTTAAATTAAGATTTAAATCGTTGCTGGGGTTTTTACTAATACCAATAATGCCGTTGTTGATGCCTGCTTCAATTTTATTATTAATGGGTTCGCTGGTTATAAGGTTAATGGTGCCGGCAATGGCATTGCTGCCGTATAAGGCTGAGCCACCCCCTTTTACCACTTCTATCTGCTGTATCATATTGGCCGGTATTATCTCCAGACCGTACACGCTGGCCAGTCCGCTAAAAATAGGACGTCCGTTCACCAAAACTTGCGAATAGCTGCCTTCCATACCGTTCATCCGTACCTGGTTGGCACCACAGTTTTGGCAGTTGTTTTCCATGCGTAAGCCGGTGGTAAAATTTAGCCCCTCGCTAAGGGTGACGGCCTGAACTTGCGCCAGCTGCTTGGGATTCATGGTGTTTACAATCATTGAAGCATCCACCCTGCGTTTCTGGGTTTTATCGGCCGTTACCACAACTTGTTCCAATCCAAGTACATCCTCCTCAAGAGCAATATCTATCGACAAAGGCTTAGAATCCTTAAAATGAATTTTTACTTCTTTGGTTTTATGACCTAATGATTTAACTACAAGGGTATGGTCACCTTCGGGAAGGTGTTCAAAAAAGAACTTACCGTTTATGTTGGATGCAGAACCGATAGTGGTGGATTTTAGTTGAACGGTAGCAAAAGGCACAGGTTGACCGTGGGCTTTTATTTCTCCCTGCAAGGGCGGTGGAGCCATATTTATTGCCGTAACAGGTAAAACTAAAAGTAAAAATGAGAGTAAGAAGATTATTTTTAATTTGAACATAAGATTATATTATAATGCATAAGGTGCAAATAGATAAAATAAAGGCTAAGTGTAAACGCAACAACTTTTTTTAGCTTTAACCGCTGCCTGCCTGTATTCAGGCGACGGTGTCCAACTTAATATTTTGAGTAAAATATTAGTGAATAGTAGTTGTTGCGCGAGAGATATAACTATTTAATTATTCGGGTTTATAATCTCGCGTTTAAAATTTAGGCAGGTGAAAAAACAGCAAGCCAATTTTGCCAATTTATCTATGAATTAAATAAAAATAGAATATAAATGCTTATAGATGAGCAGGTAAACTTACTTTGTGATTACCATTAAAAAAGATGGGTTATGCTAAAGGTGGGCCACGCCATTGCGAATGGTGGTTTGTTCGGTTGTGATAATTATTCTTCCAAATGAAATTAGTTTTGTTGAAAACAAAGCTAAACTTGGATTCAATGGATATGGATAAGGCGTTGTTTAGATAAGTAAATGTAGTCGAAAATACGAAATTGCTTGCAGCTTCGCCATCCATGCTGTTGTGCGTATGTTTGCCGCTTTGCGAATGATGAAAGTGGACAAGAATTTGATTATCGCTAAGGATGTGTGCATGCAACCCATTGTTTAAACTGAGTGTTAGACCTATATTTAGGAACAGTACCAGTAATAAAAATCCGGACGATAATATTTGGTTTGTCTTTTTCATATTTTACGCTGCAAAAATGAATTTTTCCTTATTCATATCCAATACCTAAATATGGTGAGTTTTGTTGGGAGGTTTCAATTGGCGAATAGAGGATAGTGTTTATTTTAGGAGAGGGGAAAGAACAAAATCGGTTGTACTAAGCGCTGTTAAAGCCCTATGCTTTTTGTTAGCGCTAATGGTTAATCGTGAAGATTAAAAGCTATAAAATAATTAATCGTGTTGAATAGAGAAACAGAACTGTGAAGTAGGTAGGTACAGGGGCCTGGTTTTTTGATATTGTTAAAGGATGTTGCATAAAGTTTAAATGTTTTTTTTATCAGAATATAATGTCTATATTTAAATCGCTTCTAATTTTAAATCATATCGCTTATGAGCACTACAATCACATTTAATCAGCTGAGAAAGCTTAAAGACAGCTTGCCAGACGGCAGCATGAGAACTATCGCCAAAGAATTAGATTTAAATGTTGAAACCGTTCGGAATTATTTTGGAGGGAAAAATTATGAAAGAGGTAAAAGTGTCGGTATACATTTAGAACCCGGCCCTGATGGAGGAATTGTAGAACTCGATGACACTACTATTTTAGATTACGCCAAAGATATTTTAGAAGGAAAAAAACAGGTGGAGGTATTCTCTTAGTAGTAGGAGTTAATAGACGTAAAACAAAAAAAGGTGCTTTTATTAGCACCTTTTTTTGTTTTAAGCTCTTATCATATACGTATCCCCGCAATATAAGCAGCTGCCTGCCGCAAAGCGGCAGGCAGGCTTTGATATACTTTTTCCGGTTTATTGAGGAGGGCGGGGGATTATCGCCGATTCTTCACCATATCTTCGTCTTTTTTAAGCGAATATTTTAGTAGATAAAAACCGACCACACCTGCCACTATGGAACCGATAAAAATGCCAATTTTGGCCTGATTCAGAATGTCGGGTAGACCTTTGTAGGCCAAGCTGGCAATGAAAATTGACATGGTAAAACCAATACCACCCAGTAGACCCAAACCGGCAAAAGACATCCACGAGGAGCCTACCGGTTTAATGGAAAAACCGAGCCTGACTCCCAACCAGGCAAATGCCGTAATGCCAATTACTTTCCCGAACACCAAACTAAAGGCAATAGCAAAAGAAACCTTTCCGAGAACATCTGCGCCGTCCTGACCCGCGCTCAGCACTACCCCGGCGTTGGCCAGAGCAAATACGGGCAGCACAAACAAACTGATAAAGCCATGAAACTGGTGTTCGATGTATTGTAGTGGACTGCGTACTTTGCGTACTGCATATTCTATTTTGGAAACCGCATGCATTTGTTCGTCTGATAAAACTATTTCGTGGGCACTCCGGGGTATTTCGCCAAAATGTTTAAGTCCGGTATTTACTCGTGGTAAAAAGCTGTCTACATGTACCTTTGGTCTGGCCGGAATAGTAAAGGCAATTAATACGCCGGCAATGGTGGCGTGCAAGCCGGAACCTGGACCTGCCGTTCCTGATTCCAGAAATAAATACCAGATAACAAATCCCAGGAAAGTATATAATCGTAAGTCCTGAATATTACGCATATTGGCAATAACCAAAACGCCTAATAACACACCTGCAATAATTAAATAAGTCCATTGTAGCTCACCGCCATAAAACAAGGCAATAATCAGTACCGCACCTAAATCATCAACAATGGCCAGGGCAGTTAAAAATACCTTCAGGCTCAACGGTACGCGCTTGCCCAGCATGCTTAAAATACCGAGTGAAAAGGCAATGTCGGTGGCCATGGGAACACCCCAACCTTTGTTGGCTGCTTCGCTAAGTCCAAACAAAAAGAAAAATAAAATAGGCACTACCATACCACCAATGGCACCAAAAATGGGCAGGGAGGCTTGTTTGATAGAACTCAGCTCACCAGCTATTATTTCTCGTTTTATCTCCAGCCCCACCACAAAAAAGAATATGGCCATCAGGCCGTCATTTATCCAGTGGTGCCAGCTCATCTTTAAATGAAACTTCCCCACATCAATGGTGAGCATGTCGTGCCAGGTGTGTTCGTACAGGGTGTGGTCAATATTGGCCCAAACAACGGCCACAAAGGTAGCTATCATTAAAAGTGCACTTCCGCCGGTAATGGCTTTGAAGAATCTCTTAAAATAACTCGAATCGTTTTTCATATCGGTCTTTGTCATCGTGTAATTGCTTGTTTGTCAAAAATGTTGAATTTTATGTCGAAATTTAAGTTGGATTTTATTTAATGAAAATATTTATTGGCTGTTTGCAATTTTTCGGGTGTTCCTATATCAAACCAGTATTCGTTCCAATCTTTCCATCCATATATGGCATGATGAGTCGAAAGCTTGAGATAGCCTTGTGTGATCGAAAATTTACGCAAGTCTCCCAGAAGGGGTATAATGTCGGGCTCAACAATGTGTATCCCCGAAAAAGCCAAGTTGGTATGCCCATTGGTTTTACGTGTAATTTGTTTCTCCTGCGTGCTTACGTTTTTCCATCCCGAGAGGCGCATATCATCATCGAACAAAAAATAGCGTGCGGTGTCTCTGTCCTTTACCATTAAAGTGGCTATTCCCTTTTTTTTGCGGTGGTAAGTAATCATCTGCTTTAGGTTTGCGCCCGTAAGTACATCTGCGTTGTACATGATAATGGGATGATCCGGTGAAAATAGGGGAGCAGCTTTTAGCAGTCCGCCGCCGGTTTCTAACAGTTGATCGCTTTCGTCGGATATTAGCAGCTGGATATTCGGAAAGCGTAGTGTAGCTACATAATCTTTTACCAACTGAGCGTGATGATGTACATTGATAACAATATGCTTGACCCCTGTTTCCCTGAGCTTTTCGATGGCATGGAGCAGCATAGTTTTACCTGCTACCTTAACTAATGCTTTGGGTTTGTTTTGGGTTAAATTACCCAAACGGGTACCCAACCCTGCGGCAAAAATAAGAGCATTCATCGCGTTGATTATTTGTTGTTGATTGGCTTACAGAGTTTACGTTCTTTGTTGGCCGTTCGGTCGCACTTTTTGCATTTGTACTTGTTTTCCTTTTGCTTTACAGGGTCTATGTCACGCTTTTTTTCCGTTTTACATTTTGTTTTCCCCATGGTTCAAGCTGTTTTAAATGATAAATTAAGTACAAAAACCCCCATGTTTACTTTCTAAGTCCGATGGGATTCAACTCCTGCTCAATGTGATGAAGTTTTACCGTAACGGGGTAATTGTTTTGGATGTATTCGCTTAGGCGTTCCGCACTGTAAACCGAGCGATGTTGTCCTCCTGTACAACCAAAATTTACCATTAAATGTTTAAAGTTCCGCTTAATATATTTTTCTACCGATTTGGATACCAAAGGGTACACAGCATTTAAAAAGTCATCCATTTCGGGTTCTTTTTCAAAAAATTTGATTACACTCTCATCTTTGCCTGTTGCCTTAGCGTATTCAGGATATTTTCCGGGGTTGTGTACGGCTCTGCAATCAAAAACAAAACCACCGCCGTTGCCACTCATATCGTAAGGGATGCCTCGTTTATACGAAAAACTGTTGATGGTCACCGTTAGTGCGTTTATTTTCTGCAACTGCTGATTATGTGTCAAAGCGTCCAGCACCTTGTTTAGTTCGGGGATGTGGATGGGTAAAGGATGCTCACGCAAAAGGTAGGTGATATTTTTGAGAGCATAGGGGATACTTTTTAAAAAGTGCTCCTTTTTTTCGTAAAAGCCTCTGAAGCCGTAAGCCCCCATTGCTTGCATGATGCGGATGTAAACAAACCCCACATAATGATTTTTAAATAATTCTTCATCTACCTCCATATGTGTTTTTAAGGTATGGATGTAATGATTATAGAGCATTTGGCGCAGTGCTACCGGTATATCCGCTTTGCCATCGTACAAGAGCGAGGCCAAATCGTACTGTAATGCACCTTTTCTGCCTCCTTGATAGTCGATAAACCATGGCTCCCCATTTTTTATCATAACATTGCGCGACTGGAAATCACGATACAGAAAATAATGATCATCGGCTTCCAATAAAAAATCTATCAAACGCTGAAAATCCTCTTCCAGTAATTGTTCGTCGAAGGGGATTTGTGCCAGCTTTAAAAAATAGTATTTAAAATAATGCAAATCCCACTGCATCGACTGTCGATCGAAAGCCTTGCGGGGGTAACACAGGTCAAAATCCAGCCCTTCGGTTCCTTTGAGTTGAAACAAAACCAGTTCTTCGATAGTTTTTTTATAGATATCGATTAGCTTATCCGAAAATTCATCTTCTGTTCTGTTTTTCTGTAAAAAATCAAATAAAGTGATACTACCCAAATCTTCTAACAGATACACATCGTTTTCGCGATCCGCACTTAAAACTTTCGGAACCCTTAAGCCTTTAGAATTAAAATGATCGGAAAAACCTAAAAAAGCATCGTTTTCTTTTTTGTCGGCATTGTAGGCACCCACTGCACTGAATCCCTCACTACTCAAGCGAATGTATTCGCGATACGAACCGGATTGGGGCAATAGTTTCATTGATTCAACTTGTTTGCCGGTATGTTCGGTAAACATGGTCATCAACAATTGAATTTTATCTTGTTCCATATGCTGGACTTTTTTTCTGATTTGTACAATCTGCAAAACTAATAAAATATGGCAAAAGTATGCAGTTATAATTTATTTGGATGCGCGGCCCAAAAAAGACCTATACTGAAACGCTGTGGTGTTACATGTTTCTTTTTTTTTTGACATTAAAAAGTTATCTTTGCACGTTATTTAGAATAAAATATTGCAGAAACCGGATGTTTTAGCTTTGTTATATTGTTTAATTTTAACGCATTACATCTTTTTTAATTACAAAAAATAATCATTCAATTGATGAGAAAATTTCTTGCTGCCTTAATCCTTATCCCCTTATTACTAAGCTGTAGTCAATACCAAAAGGTGTTAAAAAGCACCGATTACGAGTTTAAATATGCTAAGGCGATGGAATATTTCGAAAAAGAAGATTTCATGCGCGCAGCAACACTCTTAAACGAGTTGCAAGGTGTTTATCGAGGTACCGACAAAGCAGAAACTATTAATTATACCTATGCCAGCTGTCTGTATGGTTTAAATGATTACATCATGGCGGGGCATTACTACCGCCAGTTTGTAAAAACCTTTCCCTCAAGCCAACGGAACGAAGAGTGTCAGTTTATGAGTGGATATTGTTATTATATGACATCGCCAAAACCCCGTTTGGATCAAACAGATACCTACAATGCCATTAACGAATTTCAGCTTTTTGTTAACCTCTATCCCAGGAGTGAAAGAGTAGCCGAAGCCAACAGGTTGATGGACGAACTTCGTGATAAACTGGTATATAAATCTTATTTAAGTGCCAAACTTTATTTTGGCCTTGGCGATTATATGGGTAATAATTATCTATCGGCGGTAATAGCGGCACAAAACAGTTTAAAGGAATTTCCGGATACCAAGTATCGCGAGGAGTTATCATTCCTTATTTTAGAAGCCAAATATATTCAGGCCGTAAACAGTGTAATCAGTAAAAAGGAAGAGAGGATGCGGGATGCCATAGACGAGTATTTCTCGTTTATCAACGAGTTTCCTGAGAGTCAGTACCTTAACAGGGCGGTTAAAATATACAACGATGCCGCCAAGAACATCAATTTTGAAGAAACGAATTAAAAACGGATACTTAATAATAAACCATGGATTATAAAAAATCAAATGCTCCGGGCACTACCATCACCTGGGATACAAAAAAACTCTCGGAGGATACCGGAAATATTTACGAGTCGGTTAATATTATTGCCAAAAGAGCAAATCAAATTAGTGTTGAAATGAAAGAGGAGTTAAACAAGAAACTCCAGGAGTTTGCTTCTTATACCGATAACTTGGAGGAGGTATTTGAGAATCGCGAACAAATAGAAATTTCGAGGTTTTACGAACGTTTGCCAAAACCTTCTTCTATCGCTACGCAAGAATTTGTGGATAAAAATGTGTATTACCGCAACCCCAATACAGAGGAAGCATAACACATTTCCAGCAGTCGGTAATGTTGACCTTGCTTGAGTCAACCAACCGGATGATCGCATTAAAAACAAAAAGGTAAAGGAGGTTGTTTTATATTTCTTTTATCTTTTTTTATTTTTAAGCATGATGATATTAAAGAATAAAAAGATCATACTTGGGCTTACAGGCAGTATTGCCGCTTATAAATCGGCTTATTTATTACGGTTTTTGGTAAAAGAAGGTGCCGATGTACAGGTTTTAATGACACGGGCCGCCAAAGAATTCATTTCACCTGTAACCATGTCAGCTCTATCCGGAAAACCCGTGCTGGGCAGCTTTTTTGAAACTACCGATGGCACCTGGCACAGCCATGTTGATTTAGGAATGTGGGCCGATTTAATGCTAATTGCGCCCGCCTCGGCAAACAGTATGGCAAAGATGGCTTCGGCCATTTGCGATAACCTCTTACTCACAACCTACCTTTCGGCTAAATGTCCGGTTTTTATTGCTCCGGCGATGGATCTGGACATGTACCGTCATCCGGCTAACCTTAAAAACATAGAAACCCTGGCCAATTACGGAGCACAAATTATTGAGCCCGGAGTGGGTGAGCTGGCCAGCGGACTACACGGTAAAGGAAGGATGGAAGAGCCGGAAAGTATAGTGGAAAAAGTAAAGGCGTTTTTTAGTGGCCAAATGGAGATGGCCGGCGGAGAACTTAAGGGACAAAAGTTTTTGGTTAACGCCGGACCAACCTACGAAAAAATTGACCCGGTGCGATATATTGGTAATTATTCGAGCGGAAAAATGGGCTTCCATATTGCAGAGGTGTTGGCCGAAAAAGGTGCCGAGGTTACTTTGGTTTCAGGTCCGGTTAATATAAAAACCGAACATCCGAGAATTCAGGTGTTACCGGTGCTGTCGGCAAAGGAAATGAACGAGGCTTGTTTAAAACATTACCCAAGCTGCCATGGCGCTATACTTTGTGCTGCCGTAGCCGATTATACGCCAAAGGTTAAAGCAGATAATAAAATAAAAAGCAACAACCCGGAACTTAACCTGACGTTAAAAGCAACCGAGGATATAGCCCAAAACCTGGGAAAGATAAAAACTAAAACTCAGTTGCTTGTAGGTTTTGCTTTGGAAACGGACAATGCAATACAAAATGCCGCTAAAAAACTGGCAAAAAAGAACCTCGATTTCATCGTGTTGAATTCATTAGAAAACCCAGGTGCCGGTTTTGGAGTAGATACAAACCAGGTTACAATTATTGATAAAAATAATAAAGCAAAAGAGTTTGCGTTAAAAAGTAAACGCCAGGTGGCCGAAGATATCGTGGATACGGTGATTTCATTTTCTATAAGTAAATCAACATGATAAAAAAAATTGCCCTCTTAGGTTTTATGCTCGTACTGTTCCGTTTGGGTGGTGCACAGGAGTTACAATGTTCCGTTTCGGTTGTTGCACCCAGCGTTCAGGGCACCAATAAACAGGTTTTTGAAACCTTGCAAACCGCCATCATTGAATTTTTGAATGGCCAAAAATGGACCGATAACGTTTATAGTCCCGAGGAAAGGATTCAATGCAGTGTGATGATTAACATCAAAGAGATAAAATCGGTAGATGATTTTTCAGGGACCATACAGATACAAGCCCGCCGACCTGTTTATAATTCGGCCTACAGTTCCATACTGTTTAATTACCTCGATCAGGATTTTGATTTCCGCTATGTTGAGTTTGAGCCCTTGATATACAATCCTAATTCGTTCGAGAGCAACCTTGTAGGCGTATTGGCCTACTATGCCTATGTGATATTGGGCTTCGACTACGATTCGTTCTCAAAGTTGGGTGGCAGCACTTATATGGAGAAGGCACAGGATATTGTTAATCAGGCGCAAAACTCACCACAGAAAGGCTGGCGCTCGTTCGAGAGTACACGAAATCGCTATTGGTTGGTGGAGAACTATTTGAATCAGCAACACCGCCCCCTGCGCGAATGTATGTACCAATACCATCGTAAAGGCCTGGATATGATGAGCAATAAACCGGAGGAAGGCCGTAAGGAGGTACTTTCTGCCATCGAAAAACTGCAGAAAGTGCATCGTGCAAAGCCCGGTTCCTTTGCTGTACAGGTGTTTTTTGATGCCAAATCCGAGGAGCTGATCAATATTTTTTCCGAATCTTTTTCTATGGAAAAAGGACGGGCAATTGAAGTGCTTTCGGAAGTTGATCCGGCCAACGCCAGCAAATACAGTAAATCGTTAACGGGTAATCAATAATTAGCTCATCCAAATATGCTTAAATCGCTATACGTTTCTAATTACGCTTTAATAGATCAGGTAGAAATAGATTTTAGCACCGGTTTTTCGGTAATGACCGGTGAAACAGGTGCCGGAAAATCTATTATATTAGGAGCCCTTTCTCTGGTACTCGGCCAACGCAGCGATATGTCGGTACTGAAGAATAAAGATAAGAAAAGCGTTATTGAGGCTTGTTTTAATATTACCGGCTACGGTTTTAAAAGCTTGTTTGATCGTGAAGATGTGGATTATGCCGAAGAAACCACCATACGTCGCGAAATACTTAGTACTGGAAAATCACGTGCTTTTGTTAACGACACACCGGTTAATCTTGGGTTTTTAAAAAGCATATCGTTAAAGCTCATCGATATTCATTCGCAACATCAAAATCTGTTACTCGGCGAAAGTGGTTTTCAGCTTAATGTGGTGGATACAGTAGCCAATAACGCTGCACTCAGAGATAAATATTTATTGGATTATAAGGCGTATAAAGCCTTGGTACAGAAAAAAAACCAATTGGCCGATAAAAATGCCAAACTGGCTCAGGAGGCTGATTACATGCAGTTTCAGTACAATGAGCTCGAAAGTCTTAAACTTGTAAATGGAGAGCAGGAGGAATTAGAACAGGAAAGGGAGATGCTGGCGCATGCCGAAGAGATAAAAGGTCATCTTTTTGCCGGTTTTCAATTACTCAATGGTGAGGAAGCGCCGTTACTGGCCGCCTTAAAAGATGTGACACGTAATATCGAGAAAATTGCCGCCTTTATTCCCCAGGGAGAGGAGTGGCGCTCACGTTCCGAATCGGCTTTTATAGATTTGGATGAGCTGGCTAAAGAACTCGAAGATAAAATGGAACAGGTTGATCATGATCCCGAACGGCTTGATTTGGTAAGTTCCAGACTCGATCAGATATATGCCTTACAACAAAAGCACCGGGTGGATAACCTGCAGGCTTTAATTGAAATCAGGGACAGCCTGGCCCAACAACTTAGCCAAATATCTTCATTCGAAGAGGACTTGAAACAGCTGAATAAAGATATTGAAGCTGCAATAAAAGTGCTTCAAATATCGGGCAAAGCCGTAAGCCAATCACGTAAAAAGGTGATACCGGCCATTGAAAAACAAATTGTTAGTCAGTTAGCGGAATTAGGTATGCCTAATGCGCGTTTGGTGGTGGAGTGTAGTTCACTTAAAGAATTTACCGAGAATGGGCACGACCACATCGACTTCCAATTCTCAGCCAATAAAAAAGGGGAGCTGTCGGCTATACCCAAGGTAGCCTCAGGTGGCGAAATGTCGCGGGTGATGCTGTGCATAAAAGCTTTACTATCGGAGTCAAAGGGCTTACCCACCATTATATTTGATGAGATAGATACCGGGGTATCGGGCGAGGTAGCCGATAAAATGGGCGACATTATGCAACAGATAGCCCAAAACATTCAAGTAATTAGTATTACGCATCTGCCACAGATAGCGGTAAAAGGGAAACATCATTATAAGGTTTACAAAACCGATAGCCGCAGTGATACCCAAACGAGTATACAAAAACTCGATTATGAATCGCGGATTACAGAAATAGCCAAAATGCTGAGCGGAAGTAATTTAACCGCAGCCGCATTGATTAACGCCAAAGAGCTGTTGGGCGAAGAAGTGTAACAGGTATGGATTGGAGTAGTTATAGATAATTCTATTGTAGCTTGCATTACTGTTTATACCGCTTTTGAGTTGTTTCTTTATCTTGTTGATGTTTTACTCAGGAAGGGTTGAAGGGCTTTTAAATTTAGGTAATAAATATATCTGTATTTTATTTTTTGCCTTTATATTTCTTTGGTAATTCACGTTTCCATTGCATGCTGCACTTCCTGCCCTAAGCTTTTAACGGTACACTTTCCCGAAATTATTGAGTAAAAAATTTTACCAATCGTTTTGATATTTTTCTAAATTTGTTCCCGAAATTTAATACCACGCAATACTTATCATGCAAAACAAAGTAGTGATTATTACCGGAGCATCGTCCGGAATAGGATTGGCTCTGGCCAAAGAGTTCGCGCAAAGGGGAAGTAAATTGGTGCTGGCAGCGCGCTCTTCAGACAAACTGCACGACATTGAGGAAGAGTTGAAAAAACATGGCACGGAAGTTATTACAGTCACAACGGATGTTAGTATTGAACGCGAGTGCAAAAATATGGTGGACACGGCGGTGGAGAAGTTTGGATGCATAGATATTCTAATCAATAATGCCGGACTTTCGATGCGTGCCCTTTTTAAAGATGTGGAATTATCGGTATTGAAACAATTAATGGAAGTAAACTTTTGGGGAACAGTATATTGCACCAAATATGCCTTGCCTTATCTGTTAAAATCTAAAGGAACGGTAACGGGCATCTCGTCCATAGCCGGTTTCGTTGGTCTTCCCGGCCGCACGGGTTACTCGGCCAGCAAGTTTGCCATGCATGGCTTTCTGGAGGCATTGCGCGTAGAAAATTTAAAAACCGGATTACATGTATTGATTGCAGCACCCGGCTTTACGGCATCCAACATTCGCAAAACAGCCCTCACAAATGATGGTTCGCAACAGGGCGAAACACCACGTAAGGAAGAAAAGATGATGAGTGCCCCCAAAGTAGCCCGTCATGTGGCCCATGCGATCCAAAAGCGCAAGTCAACCCTCGTGCTAACGTTTGTAGAAGGAAAACTGACCGTATGGCTTAAAAAATGGATGCCCAGAACCCTTGACAGATTTACTTACAAACACATGGCCAAAGAACCCAATTCGTCGTTTCAATAATTAACTTCAATAAGGACATCATTATAATTGTCCTCCTCTGCCAAGCCTTCAAGTCACATAGAGAATTTAAAATTAAAAAATTCTGAAAATAGGTAATAACATACTATCTTTCGACATTATTTGAATGAATTAGGCGAAAATTAGTATTGCACGGGTGTTTTTTATCTAGCAGGCGCTTTTACATTATTATTCAATTTATCGTTTTCCGCAATGTTGCGGGATAATTTGTCCTTAATTCATTTGAGACGGAATTTATTAATTTCACAATCAATTAAACTTATATGACTAAAAAATCAGACGGATTATTACAAAGGCCTCAGTTACTGGCTTTGGTGGTCTGCCGTGTACTTATTGGATGGCATTTTTTGTACGAGGGCTTTGTTAAGATTTTAAACCCCAATTGGAGTGCAAAAATATTCTTGTTAGATTCACAAGGTTGGTTTAAATCCTGGTTTATATGGATGGCCAATAACGAAATGATACTTCAATCGTTGGATTTTTTAAATCAATGGGGCCTTGTATTCATCGGTGCATCTCTGATTTTAGGCTTATTTTCGCGTATGGCATCCATTGCGGGAGCCGTCGTTTTGGCCTTATATTACCTTTCGCATCCACCTTTGATTGGTGTTGAATATATGTTGCCTTCGGAAGGTAGTTATCTGATTGTAAACAAAAACCTGATTGAAATGGCTATGCTCATTGTTTTGGCACTTATCCCCACAAGTCAGCGTATTGGCCTGGACAGATTAATATGTAATAGCCGGAAGAAATAAGACCATGGAGGAAAAAAAGAATACAGAAATAAAGACCTCATCCATGAAAATGGGTCGCAGGGATGTACTTAAAAGTCTGGCAACAGTACCTGTTGTGGGTGCTTTTGCCTACGGTATGTATAAAAAAAACAGGTATTACGAAACCTTGAATAGTAAGCTGTTAGAGGAGCTCGATTTTGATATAAAGCAACAGCATGGCCTAAATGTGCCCACCAACAAAAAAATAAGAATTGGCGTTGTAGGATGCGGGGGCAGGTCTTCCTATTTGATGCGTTCGCTGGGTTTTGCTCATCCCTCCTATATTGACAACCAGATTGAATGGGCAAAAAAAGATAAGGGGTGGCAGGAGAGATTACAAAATTTTATCGATCAGGAGGATATGGGAGTGGAGATAACTGCCATATGCGATGTGTTTGATATACATGCCGAAGAGGCCATAAAATCCGGACAAAACATTTACCGTCAGGGTTCAAAAGGAAAAATGGGTAAAGCTCCCCGTAGATACCGCACTTATCAGGAATTGATACAGGCGGATGATGTGGACGCCATTATTATTGGCACACCCGATCATTTGCACTCTCCTGTAGTTATAGAAGCGGCAAAATACGGTAAGCACGTATATTGCGAAAAACCCCTTTCGTGGACCGTGGAGGAGACGTATCAGGTACGCCAAGCGGTTGTAGATTCGGGTATCGTGTTTCAGTTAGGGCACCAGAACAGGCAAACGGACAGTTATCACGTGGCCAAGAGCATCATCGAAAAAGGTGCCTTGGGAAAAATATCGCTGATTGAAACTTGTACCAACCGCAATACTCCCAACGGTGCATGGGTTTATCCCATTCATCCCAAAGCCAACTCAAGTAACATCGACTGGAAGCAGTTCATAGGACCGGCTCCCTGGCACGATTTTAGTCTGGAGCGCTTTTTCCGGTGGCGTTGCTGGTGGGATTATAGTACCGGCCTGAGTGGCGATTTATTTACCCATGAATACGATGCCATGAATCAGATACTGCAACTGGGTATTCCTTCATCGGCAATGGCTTCGGGTGGGGTATACTTTTTTAAGGATGGACGTACCGTACCCGATGTGCTTAACATGGCATTTGAGTTTGCCAACAGAGATCTTACCTTGCTGTATACCGCTACTCTGGCCAGTCAGCACGAACGCCCCAAGCTTATCATGGGGCATGATGCAACTATGAAAGTAAGCAATACCTTAGAAATAGTGGCGGATGCCAATTCAACCAAATATAGCGATAAGATAAAAAGTGGCCTGATAGACCCCAGCAAACCTATATTTACTTATACTCCTGGTAAAAACAAGGTGGATGCGGTTACCACAGCCACAGAGAAATATTTTGCCGGTCGCGGACTGCTTTATACGCATCGCAATGGAAAACAGGTGGATACGGCACATCTGCACCTTAGAGAATGGCTCGATTGTGTTCGATTAGATAATGGTACCCAGCCCAGTTGCGATATTCATCGGGGTTTTGAGGAAGCTATGACAGCCCACATGGGAACCATATCATACAAAGAGGGACGCAGGGCTTATTGGGATTACGAAAAGGAAAAAATTGTTTAAGGCCATGGAAAGTATAAAAAAAATAAATGTTGGGGTAGTCGGCTTCGGTCTTTCGGGCCGGGTGTTCCATTCGCCTTTTATCCACACCAATCCCCACTTTAATTTGTCTGTCATCGTTTCGTCAAAAAATGATGCCCGGGAAATATATCCCGACGTGGAAATAATCAGAGATTTTGATGATTTGTTAAAGAGGGAGGATATTGAACTGGTTATTGTGAGCACCCCCAATCAACTGCATTTTGAGCAGGCTAAAAAAGCATTGGAAGCCGGTAAACACGTGATTGTTGAAAAACCCATCGCACCTTCCTCCAATGAGGTGCTGCGACTGATTGAAATAGCCAGGCGATGTAATAAAAAACTGCTGCCTTATCATAATTTACGGTGGAATGGTGATGCCCGTACGGTTAAACAAATTTTAAAAGATAATTTATTGGGAGAGGTATGGGACTGTGAACTGCACTTCGATCGGTTTGTACCTGAAATTAAAGGAAAAGAATGGAAATATGGCAACCCGGTGGGTGGGGGTACACTTTACGATTTAGGTGTGCACCTGATTGATCAAGCCGTAGATCTGTTTGGAAAACCTGAGGCTGTTTTTTGCCGCCTCTTTAACCAACGCATGGGCAGTGCTGTGGACGACAGTTTTGATCTGAAACTAATTTATCCCCTGCTGAATGTCACCCTTAAAGCAGGCGTGTTTGTAAAGGAACAAGGACCCAGAATTGCTATACACGGCAAAAAGGGTTCCTTCGTAAAATACGGTATCGATCCGCAGGAAGCCATCCTGCGCAATGGGGGTATGCCCATTGGTGATGACTGGGGAAAACAACCCGAAGAAGATTGGGGTATTTTAAATACTCAAATAAATGGTCTTAATTTTCGCGGAAAAGTAGAAACACAAGCGGGTAATTATCATTCTTATTTTAACGATGTGTATCATTGTATTGTGGATGATAGGGAGCCAGCGGTAACACCCGAACAAGCGTATTTAAATATTCTTATTATAGAAAAAGCAATCGAGAGCCATGAGAAAATGCAGGTAGTGAAGCTTTGAAATGCGGACAAATAAAAACAGGAATGTCCCCGGCGATTTATGGGGTTCTATTGTTTGTTTTCCTCAGAAAGGGTGCCTATCATCCTGAATTCAGGAAACATTAAGGAAACAGAGGTACAATGTTTTTAGTATGGTAATGGCAGTGTTCGTACAAATGGCGGGGTTATTAGCCGCGGTCTGCCTTTTTCTATGGCAAACCATAGGTAAGTATTCCCCCTTCTGTTGCAATTCGACCAATTGTACACTTAATTAGTTTACACAACATTATACAAATTAGTCCGGATCAATAGGCTTGTTCTTTGAAAAGTGTTAAGTTTGACAAAACAACAAATAATAATAGTAAGATGAAACAATTTTTTTCCGTAGCGTTGGCTGCAGTATTAATTACTTCATGTGTATCGCAAAATAAAATGAACACTTTAACAGAACAAGAAAAACAAGAAGGATGGGAGCTTTTATTCGACGGTAAAACGACCAAAGGATGGCATACCTTTGGAAAAAAATCCATCTCCGGATGGACGGTAAAGGACGGTGTTCTTCATAATTCAGGCATAGGGAGCGATTCTGGTGGCGATATTGCAACGGATGAAGTGTACGATAGTTTTGAGTTGTATTTAGAATGGAAAGCAACCAACGAAAGTAACAGCGGTATTTTTTATTTGGCCGATGAAAAATTTAGTGATGTTATATACGAAACAGGCCCTGAGTATCAATTACTGGACGACAAGGGCTGGCCTACGGAACTCTCCCCTTCGCAATATTCGGGTGCCAATTACGATATGAATCCGCCTGTAGGCGCCGAGGTAAAGCCCTTGGACGAGTTTAACGTTACACGTATCATTGTGGATGGCCCACATGTTGAGCATTGGCTGAATGGGAAAAAAGTAGTAGAGTACGAACTATGGAGTCCACAATGGTATCAGGATAAAGCCAATAGCAAATGGGCGGAATTTCCCAACTATGGTATGGCCAAAAAAGGTAGGATTGGTTTACAGGATCATGGCGGATTGACTATGTTTCGCAATATTAAAATCAGGCGACTGTAGGTGTGGTAAAGAAAAGGGCATGAATGAATTTATGCTGCGTTGCCCTGTTTTTGCAACGCAGTCTTCCTGTTTTTTTAGCTATCAATATGCAAAAGTGAATAAATATTGCGTTTTTAGCCGAACACAGTATTCACTGCGCTATCATTTAATTTACTTTGTTTAAACACAAACCCATCTTTACTTGGCTTCTTAATAGGGTTTGATATAAAAACGCTAATAAAAAAATAAAGTACCATTCCAACCTTTTGCTTCTGCGCATCGTCATATTAGCAGCCAAAGTTATTACGGTAACAAAGATATACCCCTTGTATGAATAACATTTTTTACACTTTTAAGTGGTTTTACCTGTTGCTTATCCTTAGTATGTTAGCTGGTGCAGCTTGCGAAAAGGAGGATTTTACGGAGCCTGTTTCTGTAGATTTAAAGGTTGGCATAGCCGAAGGCACCCATGCACATGTTAGTTTTAACGGGGGCATGGTTCGTTTCAAACAAATTTGGTTTGATGGGCAGAGGAATCAAGGCGGTAATGTGTATTTTACTACAAATAAAGACAGACAAATTCAGTCCTTAAATTTTTCGGCAAAAGAGGCCGGTTATGTTAAGCGTTTTGATATTCCGCAGGGCGTTTATTCTCGGATGGAGTGGAGTTTTGAGTTAGATGAATTGGACGAAGACGACAATGATATGCCGGATGATTTTGATGGGGGCTTGGTAATTACAGGTAGTTATCGTAGACCCGGAGGAATTTTAATTCCGATTTATTTTGTTGTAGATGAAGATGAACGTATTGCAGCCATATCGCAAGGGGCAAGTGAGTCCGAAAACATCACCTTGCTTGCCAACAAAAGTTATGAGGCACAGCTAATTCTTGACCCATATTATGCTTTTCAACCAGTAACACTGGCATCGTTGCAGGCTACTGATATAGAGGAGGATGATGTAGATAATCCCTATATCGAAATTTCGTCGGATGAGAATAAATCGCTTTACGAAAGCATAATCTTCAGGTTCGAAAAATCGGTAAAAGTGATTATCAAATAAGTCATTTTTTGTCTATGGAGACCAATGACGAAGCGTTGTTAAAGGGGTGCAGGCAACATCAACGTAAAGCACAGGAACAGCTTTACCGTTTATATGCGGGGGAGATGCTACGCATATGTTTGGCTTATGAACCCGATAGAGACGAAGCAAAGGATATTTTGCAAAATGCCTTTTTAAAGGTGTTCAGAAATATTGAGGCATACAACGGAAAAGGTGCACTTAAAGCGTGGATACGACGTATTATTACCAATACCGCTATTGATGCCTATCGTAAAAAGCAACAAAACCAAACCTTAAGAATAGATGATGTAAGCCAGTACGCCGAACCGGCCGAAGAGTTTTCGGATCCGCTGGTATGTCAGGATTTGCTTCGCCAGGTGGAGCAGTTGCCCGATGGTGCCCGCATGGTTTTTAATTTGTATGCCATTGAAGGATATACGCATAAAGAAATAGGGGAGAAGCTGCAAATATCGGAGGGAACATCTAAGTCGCAGCTCAATAGAGCCCGAAAAATATTGAATGAACAGTTAAACAATATGGATAGCACATAAAGGTGAAACGCTTTAATAAAAAATATCGTGAATTGTTGAGGCAGGATGCGCCCAAAGCACCGGACGACGTATGGAAAAAGCTATCGTCGCAGCTGGATTTGGATGCAGCCGAAATGCGCCTGAATGAGCAGGAGAAAAATATGATTGAGGAGGTTTGGCAAGACCTGGATGTCCAGCTAGATATTGACCAGGTATGGAATGGTATTTCGGGTGAGTTAGACAAAGACGAGGAGAAAGTCCTATCCCCTAAAACAAAGTTTCCTTATTGGGCAGTAGCTGCCGCCATTTTGCTGCTGATATTGATGGGCGATACCGGTTTAGTGCGATACTTGAACCTTGGCTCAAGCCCTGAGCAATTGGCTGATGTACAATTAACGGCTGGAGGCGATTCCTCAAAGTATTCTACACATGCTACGGTGGAAGAACAAAACGAAAACAAATCAAATCAACTTTCCTTAGCAACTGTTATAAACGATACAACGCTTACAGACGTGTCGACAAAGTTTGGAAACGAGGAAAAAGCTAGGGATATAAAAACTCACCCAAAAGCAAATAAAGAAACCAACAGGATAAACGAAAAGAGCCATAGCCTAAAACAAAATGAAGGCAAGCGTAATTTAATGGCTTATGTACCGGCAACAATGAAAACCCGTAAGGATGAAAGCCGGGAACAGCAGCGATTAAACCTAAGTGACAAGAAAAGGGAGGATGTGGCTTCGTATTCCAAAGATGCTTATTTAATAGGTAAAGATGCTTTTGTAACACAACAACAGCAATTTAAACCCGAACTGAAAGCCATTCATCCTGATCAAAAAATACTAAGCCCTAATGTAATCAATGGTTTTGACTTGCCATTTGCTAGGGTCGAAGAACCAAGCTTAACGGCATACAATAAAAAATACAGTAAGTGGTCCACCGGTGTGGTCACAGCCGTAAAAAATACTTATCTGCTCAATTCAGAAACCAAAGATGGCTTTTCGGCCACAGGCATGAACGAATCCAAAATTACGGTAATGCCGGATATCGGTTTAAACGTGCAATATGCGCTTAGCCCGCGTTATGTTTTAAGTACAAACCTTTTTTTTACTTCCAGCTTAAAGCAAAAATACAACACCTACAGTTATGGCGAATATGTGAGCAAACAGTTGCAATTAGATTATTGGGCAAGCGAGTTGGCTATTAAGCAAAATGCCCGAAACAATATTTTTAGTTCTGAAAAGATAGTGCGACGCAATATTGTAGGTTTTTATGTGGCTGCGCTGCGTTCGGCATCCCAAAAAATTGTAAACGAACCTACCGACATCACTTCAAAATATACCAGGTTCGATTATGGGCTTGTTCTGGGACAGGAAATAGAATTTGTTTCCCATGGCCCCATCACGGTATCCAGCGGACTGACCTTTAAATACGGTTTGCCTAATGTATATGCCGGCGACAGCGCTCTTCCTGGTAACCTGAACCAAACGCATAATGCCTCCTTCGAGTTCCGTGTGGGTATTGCCTATCAATGGAAAACCAATAAAGGAATCGATCATTACCTCTCATTTTTGATTGGTAAATAATTTAACCAGAGTTGCTTCTATACGCTATTCTGAAATATTTTACTTTCTTCAGTTAATTTTTACATCGTTGATTTATAGTACGATAGGCTTGTTTAGAAAAGAAATCCTATAATTAATTAAAGTTCATTCCAACCTTTACGGAAGCGTCTTCGTCAAGAGAGTATAGAAACAACTAACACTATTAATTTTAAAAACACAATTTATTATGAAAATGCTAAAAAATTTATTTTTTGTATGCTTGAGCCTTGCCGTATTGGCAAGTTGTAACAATGATGATGTGGTGAAAGTGGACACGAGCCGCGTAAAGGTGGCCATTAAAACAAGTAAAACAGCCCCGGCGGGTACTGCTTCTTTAAAAAATGCTTCCGTTGCGGAGTCTCCATTACAACTAAGCAAATTTTATATCAATATGGCTGAAATTGAATTTGATGTGGACGATGATGCGGAAGACAAACTGCCTGGAAATGCACCGGTTTATGGAGATATTGAGTTACAAGGACCTTTCTTGGTAGATCTTTTGGATCCGAATTCAGCAACAGGAATTGATCTGGCAATAACCAATATACCCAATGCTACCTACGAAGAAATAGAGTTTGATTTTGATGTGTACGAAGGTAAGGATAATGAGTTGATGAATGGTAATACCCTTTATGCAGCCGGAACTTATGCAATGGGTGACGAATTGGTTGACATTGTAATAAAAAGTGACGAGGACTATGAGTTTGAGTTGGAATATGAAGGCGGTGGTATCGTACTGGATGGAACAGACTCAAAAATTTTTGTTGACCTAAATCTTCATGTATTGTTACAAAAATTAGTTGCAAATGCAGGTGCTGATTTTGCTAACGCTACTCGCGAAGAGGATGGATCTATTCTAATTTCTAAAAATAAAAATAAAACGATACTCCATAAGTTTGAAGAGGCGGTTGAAACGGCTTTTGACGCATTTGAAGACAGTGACGATGACGATGAGGAGGATAATTAATTCATAAATTTAATATAATAAGTAAGTCGTCTCAATAATAATTTGAGGCGACTTTTTTTATTGGTAGGGAAGCTTTAATCATTTGCAAAATATTGCAAAAGCTTATCTGTTAACAACTGTTAATTTAAAATTTCTTTATTATCTTGCAGCCCTTATTTGGTAAATTTTAGATAGGCTAATAATGAAGAGAGGGTTAACCACCGCTATATGTTTAGGTTTGTTTTTTTCGATGTGGGCAGCCAAGCCTTATTACAGGATTGGGCAATCGAATAAAACGGTGGGTGTTTTAACGGTAGAAGTAGTTAAGTTGTTGATGGATAGTGATTTTGAAGTGTTGGGAATGTATCATCCACATGGCAACAAAAATTTGCAGGTAATTGTTTTTACACGCGATGAATTAACCAGCATGGCAACCAGTGTTGCCGATAAAGGTGCTTTTGGCGCTACCCTTAAAATAGGATTAATAGGTATGGAAAATAGCACTGATATTTCCCTGCTGAATCCGAATTATATCAATCATGCCTTTTATGGTGGAAGTACCAATGCACATGAAGCGCAAAAGATGACTGCATTGACCGATTCTTTAATCAAAAAGGCACTGTTGCCCTTGGTTTCGGAAATGGAATATTATGGTAAAGATATCCCCAACGAAGAATTGGGCAAATATCAGTTTTTACCTACAATGCCACGTTACAGGGATGTGGTGGAGCTAAACGAATTCGATGAGTACTTAGAAGCAGTGGCCACCATTAAAAAGAATTTGTTGCAAGGCGTTGATAGTAGCAGGCTGGTGTACGAATTAAATTTTCACGATAAGGAAATAGCCTTATTCGGACTTGCTTTTAAAGGTGATAACTGCCCCGAGAAACAGATGCTGACCTTAATGGGTGTAGAATGTATCCCTTCTTTGCCTCTTGAAATTCTGGTACAGGGAAATAAAGCGTATATGCTCAATGGCAAGTATCGTATCCCCTTATTCAATAGTAGCCTAGGCATAACTAAGATATTTAAAATAATGGGAATAAGCTCCGATATTAGTACCCGCATGGAAAATATTGCCACGCTCTACGAATAACAGAGGTACTCGGTAGCGCGGTAAACAATGAATATTAAATAAGTGACCTGAGCCTGACGCAGTACCGGCTATAAGTATCTATTCTTCTAGTTTTAAGAGATAACCGCTGCCATGAATATTCACAATTTCAATGCGGGGATCCGCGCGCAAATACTTGCGCAGTTTGGTGATGTACACGTCCATGCTTCGCGTGGTAAAGTAGCTGTTTTCGCCCCATATTTTGTTAAGGGCTTTTTCGCGGGGCATCACCCGGTTCATATCCAGGCATAACATTCTTAAAAGTTCGGCTTCTTTAGGTGAGAGTTGTTCCACCTTGCCCGGCGAAGTGAGTGTACGCATCTCCACGTTAAACTCTATTCGACCCAGTGTAAATATATTTTGTATACTTTCGTCATCCTTATTGGCACTACGGTTGAGGATGGCATTTATTTTTGCTATTAAGATTTCCGAATCAAATGGTTTGGTTACATAATCATCGGCGCCGATACCGAAGCCCTGTAGTACATCATCCTTGAGTGTTTTGGCCGTCAGGAAAATCAACGGTATATCTTCCTCCTTATTTTTTATTTCTTTGCCTATGGTAAAACCATCCACATGCGGAAGCATCACATCCAGGATGCATATATCAAAATGAGCCGGCACAAAAGTTTTAAGGGCATTGGCTCCATCTTTTACCCAGGTTACTTCAAAGCCGTTTATTTCGAGGTAGGATTTCATGACAGTACCAAAATTTTGGTCGTCTTCAACCATAAATACTTTTTTCTTAACGCTCATTATATTTTTGTTTTATTCTGTGAAGCACTAATTTATAAAACTTATGCCATTAAACTTCGATGCATCCATACCTTTAAGTAGCTTAATTTCTTTTTTAGAAATCACGCATATGGTAAAAGTAATTTAAAGGTAGAACCCTCACCCGGTTTACTCTTTACAATAATACTCCCCTTATGTTCATCTACTATGGCCTTTACGTAACTTAAACCCAAGCCAAAACCTTTTACGTTATGGATGTTTCCTCTGGTGGCACGGAAAAACTTATCGAACACCTTGTTTTGTTGCTCCTTGGTCATACCTATACCATTGTCTATCACATTAATTTCTATCCCCGTTTTGCTGTTCTGCGTAGTCAGTTCTATCACCGGGTTTTCTTTACTGTATTTTAAGGCGTTTTCTACTAAGTTCATAATTACATTGGTAAAATGAACTTCATCAACCTTTAAAATCGTACGTTGTGCTTGTAATTTGGTAATTATTTGGGCTTGTTTTTGTTCGGCCAGCAGTTGCATATTTCCAACCGCATCGTTAATCAAAGCATGTAAATCTGTTTTAACCCGGACTACTTGAAAGTCTTTTTTTTCGATCAGCGACATTTGCAGCACCCGCTCTACCTGGTTGTTCATTCTTTTATTTTCTTCCTTAATTATTTTCAAAAATGGCGAAATATGTGCGGGTTTGTCAATAATCATCGGATTAGCAATATTATCGGTTGCCAAATTGATGGTGGCTATGGGGGTTTTAAACTCATGTGTCATGTTACTAATAAAGTCCGATTTTATTTCAGAGAGTTTCTTTTGGTTTAGTATGGTACGCAGGGTAAAATAAAAGGTAATAAGTATAAAAAGGGTAAATATAAAAGATGAGCCCAGAAGCAGATGCAAGGATTTATAGATAAAAATATCTTCCTTGGGAAAATATACATCTAAAGCCATTGGTGTCCAGTTTCTGAAAAAATCATCCGGAAATAAGTTAACTACAAAGCTAAAATTACTTTTTTCCTTTTTGTAGTTGTTGGAGACCAGTTTACTAATGGCACCATTATTCCGATTTATCACTGCATATTCATACCCTAAGTCGATACCCCGTGCCTTCAGTTCATAGTTCAGAATGCGTGTCAGGTTTTTGGTATCAATCCTGTTACTCACGTCGGAGGAACGCATCTCAATTTCGTAACTGAATTGATTTAATATGCTAAGTGGATTTATATTGCCCCCTTTTGATAGTACCTGTTTTAAGGAATCCTGCCATTGTCGGATCAGCTGCTCGGCCCGATTTGTTTGCTTATTGTCCTCAAAATTAAAGTTGTGTTCCGATATAATTACCTGCTGCGATTTGCCGTTGCGTTGGATTTCTATATAACCTTCCACATGGCTGCTGCGGTAGGGTACAGTTGGGTTTTTGTCTTTTTCTATGTCGCCGGGCGAATATCGGTTTTGCCTGGGGCTGGCATCCGGAAAATAGGGCAGTTCCCGGGGTAAGGTGTCCGTGGCTATATTTTGCGCATAAGGCGAGGGTATCAAGCGCTCAATAAAGTGACTGGCCGCGCGCTCACGCTGTGCTCTGTGTACGGTAGCTTGCAGTGCATCGTAAACGGTAGCATCAAACTTCTCCTTACGAACTTTTATGGCATTGTTCATCCAAAAAAACTGAACGGTGATAATACCCAACAGCGAAAAGCCCATCAAAATTACAAGTCCAGTGAACGATTTATTCTTCATTTTTTTGTAAGTTCAAAATGCCAATTATTTGGTTTATAGTTATTCAACAAGTAAAGATAAATATTTTTAGTTGTAAGCCTTTTTACTTTAACTATTCCTTAACGGACTTTAACCCCGCCTTAACCCATGTAGTTGTAGAACGCAGATAAAACGAAAAAAAAGGTGAGATGGCCACAGTAAGCAAAAAATGGAGAATTTGTTAGGTGTGAATGGCATTGCAATGGTTAAAATACAAAAAGGTTATCCGTACCGGAATTGTTAGGTAAGGTTTAAAGCTTGCAATTGATTTTTACTATCCTCTCCGATAGCATGGCCGGTCTGCATCGCTTTCTTTCTGAGTAAAACGCATTGGAGCCAAAGAATTTATTTCTTTTTAGGGCAGTAGTTTAACCCTTTATTCTATTATCCTGTCTTTTACCTTTACTGCCGGATTACCCCTATACACCGAGTAGGATTCCAAAATTCCCGAACCAACCGATTGCACCGACAGAACCGCATGTGTTTTACACAGCGTACCCGGGGTTAGCATGGCCTGGGCACCTATCCAAACTCCATCCTCAAGTGTTATGTTTCCTACCATCAAATCAAAAGTCTCCTTTTTGTAATTGTGGTTGCCACATAGCAATACGGCACCTTGCGACAGGCAGCAATTGCTACCAATGTTTACCTGTTCCAGGTTGTCTATCCAAACCTTCTCACCAATCCAGGTGTTTTCACCGATATTAAGCTTCCATGGATATTTTATGTTTATGCCGGGCTTTATTACCACGCCGGCGCCAATATTGGCACCAAATAATTTTAACAATATTTTTTTTATTCCTGACGAAGGATTCAAAGGACAGATGAAAAAAACTGCGTTTACAAAATACCAAAGTGTTCTTTTAATGGTGTTACCGGGATTGTACCAATTGTTGTTATATTTTGAAAGATTTGTCCGCTTCATTATTGTGTTTTAGTTGATCAATGCGCTAAATGTTCTTTCTCCGACATCGCTTATACTTATTGTCATTTTCTTTTGTACAATAAAAATATTTAATGTAATTTTAAAGGATAGAGCAAATGTAATTATTTTTTTTTTGACAAAATAGTGAGCTGTATTATACAAAGCATTAAAAAAGTCTTTCGATGAATTATATCGTTATAAAAAATGGTTTTGTGGTAAAAGAATCGGCTATTATAACCGAAGACATTTTGGTTGGGGGCAATAAAGTTTTGCAAATAGGTCAAAATCTGCCACGTCCGAATAGCGAAACGCCCGTAATTGACGCCACGGGTAAATATGTGCTGCCCGGTGCGGTGGATATGAATCGTCATTTTTTGTACCTCGGGAAAAATGAAAAGACAAAGAAAGAGTTGAAAAAATTGAACCAGGCAGAAATATATAACGGGACTACTACTATGCTTGATGCTGTTGATAGTTTTCATGGAAAAAACTATCTGCATAACATAAGTAATGCCAAGGAAATGGCGCATTACAATTTAATTGATTACGGATTCCATCTGTCCTTTGCCGACGCCAAAAAAAACATGGTTGGGGCATTGGATCATAGCTATATACACGAAGGAATATCTACCATTCTGGTAAATATATCGTCGTGGGATAATTTCAATATTAATATTCTTGAATCTACACTTCGTGCTGCCTCAAGC
Source organism: Saccharicrinis carchari (assembly GCF_900182605.1). Taxonomy (NCBI): domain Bacteria; kingdom Pseudomonadati; phylum Bacteroidota; class Bacteroidia; order Marinilabiliales; family Marinilabiliaceae; genus Saccharicrinis; species Saccharicrinis carchari. The sequence goes on along the minus strand of NZ_FXTB01000001.1, from coordinate 777,320 downwards.
TATCCTTTACTCATTATTTGTGACTTGATAATTCCCGAGGCCGGTAAAAATGAGGAAGATCAGGCTGAGCTTAATGGCACCAACGTTTTAAATCGTCATTTACAGTCGCTTACCGAATTGTTGCAAATGGGCTTAAAACATAAGTGTCCGCTAATGTTTTTAAATGTTGAGTTTAAAGAAGAGTTGAACAGGATACAGGAGGGAATTAAGAAAGGGGGGGAGTTTTTTGTGAGCATTAACATGCCTTTCTCTATTGATATATCTGACATAACAGGACTGGCTCGTCCGGATAAATTAAGCGGCTTAAGCACCCGCCAACCGCTGAGTCCGATTAGCGCCGGGGAGGTTTGGCAATTGGTAAAAAATAAACGCTTCTTAATTAATCCACCGCCTTATAATATAGCTATAGAGGATAGCGTTGAGGAGGGCTTGGTTTATAACCGACCGGATAAGTTTTTTTATTTGCGTAATTATTTAAGCATGCTGTTTACCGTAGGTGTGAGCGAAGGCCAAATCAATATTTTAGACATGGTAGATATTGTTTCGGCCCGTCCCGCCAAAATAATGGGGCTATGGCCTCAAAAGGGAGTGTTACAGCCCGGGGCCGATGCCGATTTTGTTGTATGGAACCCTACCTTCGACAGAAATTTGTATTGCTCTATCCTTTCCGCCGACCGCCAATCTTTTAAAAAGTACAAATTGAAAGGGCGACCCGATTTTGTTTTTGCAAAAGGGCGCATGATGTACAACGGCGAATCGTTTTACCCCAAACATGCCGACGGTAGTTTTGTGTATCGATCGGCACCAATGCTTTAAAACCTGCAATATGGCGGAGTAGCCCTGTCTGGTTATGTTATTTTTTTTGATAGCGTTAATGGTTATACAAATAAAGTACTTCGATTGACTTTTTTGATCAACTGCCCAATAATTCATCTGTGTATCAAATGGTTTAGGTGATATCCGAATCGCAACAATTACTCCAAGGCCATGCCTGCCATCAAAGCTAAATGTTGGCTATACATGCTTATTCCAATTTAAACCTCCACGCTGCTTTCTTCTTTAAGTCGGGCATCTTCGCATTTTAATATCCGTCCTTTGTATTTGTCCACCATGCCATAGTTATGCGTGGCCATGATTACCGTTTTGCCACTTTCCGAAATTTTGAGTAGCAATTGCATTAGGTCATTGGTGGTTTCAGGATCCAGGTTACCGGTGGGCTCGTCGGCTAATATTAACTCGGGTTCGTTGAGTAGGGCACGAGCAATACCGATACGTTGCTGTTCGCCTCCGGATAGCTGGTGCGGCATCTTATAGCCTTTATGCACCATATCTACTTGCGTAAGTACCTCGCGAATACGTGCGTCCATTGCTTTTTTGTTTTTCCAGCCGGTAGCCTTTAGTACAAAGCTTAGGTTCTCGTACACCGACCGGTCGCTCAATAACTGAAAATCCTGAAAGATAATTCCCATTTTCCGTCTCAAAAACGGTATTTGTTTCGATTTTATCTTACCCAGATCGTAGCCAACGGCAAACACATACCCCTCGGTAACATTCACTTCGCCGTAAAGTGCTTTCAATAAGCTCGATTTACCGCTTCCTACTTTTCCTATCAAATAAATAAATTCGCCTTTGGCTACTTCTACGTTAACATCCTTTAGTACAATATTTTCCTGATGGCGGATAACGGCATTTTTAAGTTCTACTACATTGTTTTGAATGTTTTCGGTTTCTACAGCTTTATTTTTGCTCATCTCTTATTGAATTTATTTTTGTATCGGCTAATGCGGTCTGATAATAATGTGTGAAAGTAAAAAAATAAATTGTGAATCGCTTACGTTTGAATAGGTAGAAATAAATATCAGTATTTAGGGGCATTATCATTAGATCACCTTTTCAGCTTAAATTTTTTATCTTTATGCCCCGAAAATAAAAAATCCATTATAAAAATTTTTGGCAGTAAAAAAGTAATATTGAATGATACATACGAATAAGCTTTCCCTAACTATACTTGCTTTATTGATAAGCATCAGTGTTGTATCCCAGCAATCTATCGGTTTTAAGCAGCCCGAAAAAGACTTTGACAAGGCTATGGAGCTATTTTATCTCAACAAATTTGGCTCGGCTCGTGAGCAATTTGAGAAATTTATCTCCAACTCCGTGCGTGCCGAATCAAACCTGATTTCGGAAGCTTATTATTATAGAGCTTTGTGCGCCAAAGAGTTGGAAAATGGAGATGCCGAATATCTTTTTGAGCAATTTGCGATAGAACATCCGGAGAGCAATAAAGGAGCTTACACCTATTTTCATTTGGGCGACATGCAGATGAACCGAAAAAAATACCGCCAGGCTTTACGTGAGTTTAAAAACGTAAATGAGCGTAAACTCGATAAGGACACCCAACTGGCTTTTAAGTTTAAAAAAGGTTATTGTCATTTTATGCAGGAAGAATATGATGTAGCCAATGGTTACTTCTACGATTTAAAAGATATTGACAATAAATATTATGAGGCATCCAACTATTATTATGCCCATATACAATACCAAAAGGAAAATTACGAAACGGCATTAATGGGATTTGAACGCCTGGCCAATGTAAAAGCATTTGAAAAAGTGGTGCCCTTTTATATAGCCCAGATTCATTATTTAAAGGGCGATTACGATGCAGCCATAACCTATGCGCTGCCCTTAATGGAGGAAGGTACCCAAAAACGCAGGGCAGATATGGCTCGTATAGTGGGTGAATCGTATTTTGCCAAAAAAGATTATGCCAATTCTATTACCTTCTTTGAAAAAACCATTGCCTTATCAGAAAAAGCGCGCCGCGAAGATTATTATCATCTGGGATTTGCTTATTACTATCAAAAAAAATACGATAAGGCGGCAGAGTACCTTAGCATGGTTACCAGCGCTAACGATAAAATGGCGCAGAATGCCTATTATCATTTGGCCGATTGCCATCTTAAGTTGAGCGATAAAAAAAGAGCACGGGTGGCTTTTGAGGCCGCTTCTAAATTAAATTTTGACAAGGATATCCAGGAAGATGCATTGTTTAATACCATCAAGCTCAATTACGAACTTTCTTATTCGCCGTTTAACGAGATTATCAACTCCTTTATGAGTTTTATAGAAATGTTCCCTGAAAGCGACAAGATTGATTTGGCCTACGATTACCTGGGTAAGGTATTTCTTTCTACCAAAAATTACAAACAGGCCTTAGGAGCTTTGGAGCAAATAAAAATTAAAAGTGCAGGCATTTACAAGGCCATTCAAAGAGTGGCTTACTACCATGCCATCGATTTGTTTACTAACCTGCGTTTTGATGAGGCCATTAGCTTTTTCGATTATAGCTTGCAATATCAAAGCTACGACAATCAACTAAAGGTAAAGGCCTATTACTGGCGGGGCGAGGCCAAATATCGTCAAAACCAATACGCCGAAGCAGTGAAGGACTACAACAGTTTTATTTTGATGCCGGGAAGCTTTGAGACTACTTATTTTGCTATAGCACATTATAACATAGGCTATGCCGAGTTTAAGCTAAAAAACTACGAAAAAGCCCGTTCGTGGTGGCGAAAATATATTAAAATGGAAATGGATAAGGATGCGCCTACCATTGGCGATGCTTATAATAGAATAGGAGACTGCTATTTTGTAGAGCGTAACTTTGATCAGGCCATGAGTTTTTATGAGCTGGGGAGTAGCTTTTCAGATGGTTCTCCCGATTATGCCATGTATCAGAAAGGTATTTCTTTGGGAATAGTAAAACAGCATGAGGATAAAATAGCAGAGCTGAAAGACTTAATAAACAGGTACCCTAATTCAGCTTACGTAGATGATGCGCTGTTCGAAATGGGTAACTCCTATCTCGCAATTAACGATTTAGACAATGCCATCAGGCAGTATAAAACTATTAAGGAAAAACACCCTACCAGCAGTTATTCAAAAAAAGCCATGTTGCAGTTGGGCTTGGTGTATTATAATGCGTCTGATTACAATAACTCTATGGCTTTTTATAAGCGTGTAGTCAATGAGTTTCCGGGTACACAAGAAGCCACAGAATCCTTGCTGGGTATACGAAATATATATATGGATAGGGGCGATTTGGACGGTTATGTGAGATATACCAAGGGGCTGGGTAGTTTTGCACAAGTGGACGAAAGAGAGCAGGATTCTTTAAGTTATGTTTCTGCCGAACGGTATTATATGGAGGGAAATTGCGATGTGGCCGTTAGGAATTTAAAACAGTATTTAAAAAAACATCCAAAAGGCATGTTTGTGCTTAATGCCAATTACTACATGGCCGATTGCCTATATAAACAAGGTAACAAAAAAGAAGCATTACGTGCCTATCAGGAAGTAACCAACCGGAGTAAAAACATTTTTACCGAAGATGCACTTATCCGTTCCGGCGAAATCAATTATGGAATGGAGAACTACCGGGCGGCTCTCGTTAATTTTCAACGTTTAGAGAAAGTAGCTGAGATACAAGAGAACAGAATAGAGGCACGCATCGGTGTTTTGCGCAGTTACTATCAATTAAAAGATGGCGACAACTCTATTGAAGCGGCGCAAACAATAATAAACGATCCCAAGGCAGCGGGCGAAATTGTGCGTGAGGCACAATACATAAAAGCAGGTGCCCATATGATAAAGGGAGACCTGCAAAACGCGCTTGCCGAATATAAAGTACTGGCCAAAAACACGCAGAGTGCTGAGGGTGCCGAAGCCAAATATATTGTGGCGAAGCATTATTACGACTCGGGCGATACCAAAAGAGCCGAAGACGAAGTGTTCGACTTTGCCAACAAAGGCACCTCACACCAGTATTGGCTGGCCCGAAGTTTTATAGTATTGGCGGATATTTATCAGGATAGAGGGGAGAATTTTCAGGCTAAGCAGTATTTGCAAAGCATTGCTGAAAACTATACCGGCGACGATGATATTATGGAAATGGTAAACCAAAGGCTGGCTATCATCAAACAAAAAATGGCCGTTTCAACCGCCGCCGAGTCAGCCGACTCATTAAAAATTCAACAATAAGCAACCATTTTCTTACTTTGATTAACACCATTGAGATGAAGAATATTAATGCAATCCTTGTACTAACAACGGCGTTTTTTTGCACAGTTGCCGCAAGCGGGCAGCAACTAAACAAAGATGTAAAGGTAGTAAGGGAATATAACCCCATTATATCTGATGCTTTTAAAATTAACCAGCTTCCGGTAAATGAGGTAGACGAATCGTCTTTTAACCCCAATTTTACCTATAATATACTTTCTAAAGCTCTTTCGTCCGGTTTGGCCGTGGAACCTATCAGTGCCGCCCGCCTTACCCCTGAGCGTAAAACGGTGCTCGACAAATCCTATGTTAAAGGAGGATTGGGGAATTACGTGACTGTATTTGGCGAATTGTATTACAACGTGTTGCGCTCCGAGGATTATGCGCTGGGACTCAACGTGGGTCACCTTACTTCGGGCGGTAAGGTGAAGCTCCAGGACGACAGTAAAGTAGATGCTCCCTTTCACGATACCTGGGCGTCGCTGTATTTTCGCAGATTCTGGAAGGATTATACCCTCGCAATAGATGCAGATTTTTTGCATAATATCTACAATTACTACGGATTTCAGAACCTTGAGGATGAAATGGGATATGTTGAGCCTTATTCAGGAGCTATGGTATCAGGTGCTGATTTAATGGTGGACGAGAGGCAACGCTTAAGTGCTTTCGACCTGAGTATTGGTCTTAACAATAAAGTACTCGACGACTCGTCCGTACCCTTTGATGCTAGCTTTACCTTTGGCACGTTTGGTAACCTTACCGGCATAAATGAAAGCCACTTCGGGCTCAATGGCAAGGTGCGAACCTATATCAACGACATGTTTCTGGACGTAGCAGGTGGTTTTGATTACTATGGAACTTCGGTGCCCAATTTTACTTCACCTTTGTATCAGTTTGTGGATCGCAACATGACCATCATTAATTTTTCGCCGGCAGTAGGTTTTCAGTGGGAGGAAGCTAATTTAAAAGTAGGCATGGATGTTTTTGCGCAGATAGGCGGACAGGACGATGATTTTAATATCGCTCCGCACATTGAGGCCGACCTGGTGATTGCCGAAGGTGTGGTAACGGCTTTTGGTGGAGTAAAAGGTGATTATAAGGTGAACAACTACGAAAGCGTACAGCGCGAGAATAGATATATAAGAGCCGATCAAAACGTAAAAAATAGTTTTCATGGTATTCATCTTTTCGCCGGCTTGCGAGGGAACTTTAGCTCACAAACTAGTTTTACCGCACGGCTGGATTACGCTGCCTTCGACAATGAGCACTTTTTTGTGAATAGGGCAGATACCGTTTTTTTGACTGCAGAAGTGCACCAAAATAACATTTTTGATGTGGTGTACGATGATGGCAGGCTGCTGCAATTATCAGGTGAATTAAAATACGAACCGTCGCCCGGATTTAACCTTCTGCTAAAAGGAAAGTACAACGGCTGGGACATGGATAATTTAAAACAAGCATGGCATAAGCCCGAGTTAGAGCTGGGGTTTACCGGAAATTATGAGCTCCTAAGCGATATTTGGGTAAATGCAGGGCTGTATTCTATTAGCAAAAGATACGCACTAAACGTAAGCGACACGGGCGTTAAAGAACTAAAAGGTGTTATCGACTTAAATTTGGGTGTCAACTACTACCTGAGCTCCAAATGGACCATGTTTGCCAATGTAAATAACCTGCTCATTAACAAATACTATCAATGGAATGGCTATCCCAGCCAGGGGCTGAACATTAGGGCCGGCGTAGGATATTCGTTTTAAAATAAGCCGCGGTAGAGTCGGGTCAGGCGATGAATGTAGCTTCTCACATTGCCTGTCCTGCCAAACGGGAGGAGGATTTATAATTTGGCGTGTTCCATTTGACCATTAAAAACAAGTAATGAACTTACGACGTTTTAGCTACTTTTTAATTGCCAATAGCGGAAAGTTCAGTCTACTAAAACGTCCGTATGACAGCAGATAATGGTATGTTAAAACTTGAAATATCAGGTATTTTGTTTTGCAAAAAATAGCCCTGGTGAGTTAGCTTGCCTATTATATTAAAATTCATATCCTATTTGTTTTTTAAAGTACTTTAATTCCTCTTCAGGTTCCAAACCATAGCTTGTATTTGATACATCCAAGTTTTATACGACTTTAACTTGCCGTAACACCCACATTGTCAATGGGTATTTACGAGTGTAAAAACCTCTGCAAATCGCTTCTTTTAGCCGGTATTTTTGCTATCTTTGAATGTTTTTGAAATGGGCAATTATTGCCTTAAAAAACTACGATAGTTGTAAAGTTTTCATACAAGAAATTATAATCGATGAACCAAGAAATTATTGACGAAAACAACCGAAACCGGGAGCTAAACTCAAACGATTATTCTGCCAATAGCATTACCGTACTTGAAGGGTTAGAAGCCGTACGTAAACGGCCTGCCATGTACATTGGCGATATTGGCATGAAAGGTTTGCACCATTTGGTTTACGAGGTGGTGGATAACTCCATTGATGAGGCCATGGCCGGTCACTGCGATACCATTGATGTTATTATTAGAAAAGACAATTCCATTACCGTAAAAGATAATGGGCGCGGTATTCCGGTGGATTTACACGAGAAAGAGGGTAAGAGTGCCCTTGAGGTGGTGATGACGGTGCTACATGCCGGGGGTAAGTTCGATAAGGACAGCTATAAAGTTTCAGGAGGATTACACGGGGTTGGTGTATCCTGTGTAAATGCACTTTCGACTTATTTAAAGGCCGAGGTGCACCGTGAAGGTAAAGTGTATTTTCAGGAGTATGCTACCGGTATACCACAAAGTGATATTCAACAGCTGGGTACAACAGATGTAACGGGTACTATCGTTACCTTTAAACCCGATGAGACTATCTTTCCGGTGATAGATTATAAATATTCTATCCTGGCCAACCGCATGCGCGAACTGGCCTTTTTGAACAGGGGAATCACCATTACCCTTACCGACGAAAGAGAACACGACGAAGAAGGAGGCGAAAAGTTCGAGAAATACCACTCGGAAAGAGGGCTGGAAGAATTTGTTGAATTTATTGACGAAACGCGCGAAAAGCTCACAGAAAAGGTGATTCACATCACTACCGAAAAAAATAATGTTCCGGTTGAGCTGGCCATTCAATATAACACTTCGTTTAGCGAAAACGTATATTCTTACGTAAACAATATCAACACCATTGAAGGTGGAACGCACCTTACAGGTTTTCGCAGGGGATTAACGCGTACTTTAAAATCTTTTGCTGAAAAGTCGGGTATGCTTTCCAAACTAAAGTTTGATATCAGTGGCGACGACTTTAGAGAAGGCTTAACAGCAGTTATATCCGTTAAGGTGCAAGAGCCTCAGTTTGAGGGACAAACAAAAACCAAGCTGGGTAACTCGGATGTAAGTCTGGCCGTGGATCAGGCGGTGAGTACCGCATTGAGTTACCACCTGGAAGAGAATCCTAAAGATGCCAAAATAATTGTAGATAAGGTTGTGCTGGCCGCTACAGCACGCCATGCAGCACGCAAGGCACGAGAGCTGGTGCAACGTAAAACGGTAATGACCGGTGGCGGCTTACCAGGTAAGCTGTCCGACTGTTCGGATAAGGATCCGGCTTCGTGTGAGGTGTTTCTGGTGGAGGGCGACTCTGCCGGTGGAACGGCCAAGCAAGGAAGAGATCGACGTTTTCAGGCTATATTGCCATTAAGAGGTAAAATTCTTAACGTTGAAAAAGCACTTCAACACCGTGTTTTTGAAAGCGATGAAATTAAAAATATTTTTACCGCACTGGGTGTTACCATCGGTACCGAGGAGGACAGTAAAGCACTGAATCTTTCGAAAATACGCTACCATAAAGTAGTTATTATGACGGATGCCGATGTGGACGGTAGGCATATTAACACCTTGATTATGACTTTCTTTTTCCGCTTTATGCGCGAATTAATTGTTGAAGGTTATTTGTATATCGCCACACCACCTTTATATTTACTTAAAAAAGGTAAAAACCAGGCCTACTGCTGGACCGAACAACAACGACAAGATTTTATACGAGAATTTGGAGGTGGAAAAGAAGATGCAGTTCATATACAACGTTACAAAGGTTTGGGTGAGATGAACGCCGAGCAGCTGTGGGATACCACGATGAATCCTGAACAACGTACGTTGCGTCAAATTACCATTGAAAGTGCGGCTGAGGCCGATAGAATATTTTCTATGCTGATGGGTGATGATGTTCCACCAAGGCGCGAGTTTATTGAAGAAAATGCCACTTACGCCAACATCGACGTATAGCTTTTGCGAAAATTCATATAAAAAAACCATCTCTGCTTATTTAGAGATGGTTTTTTATTTTGAGAAAAAGAGATGCAATTGTAATCAGCACTGGAGTGAATGATAAAAGCACGAGGTACATTTTAGTTCACATGTAGGTGCTTTAATCCCTTATAAATCAATTCCTGGACGGGATTTTGGCTAATAATTTATTTTGTAATATTCGGGTGTATCCGGTTTATAAAGTAGCGTTATAGCTAACTTGGTTATAGTTAAATACCTATACTTTCAACAGATACTGAAGCCAAAAACAAGTGGAAACCCAAATTAAATGGATTTTCATAAAGGTTAAACTTATTGGCCTTACGAACACTTTATTTGGGGCACTACATAACTAAGAGCTCATTGGAGTAAAAACACCAATGAGCTCTTCTATTTTATAACTTCAGAATTTTTTGAGTGTATTGTTTTCCATTTTCAAGCGTAACAGAAATAATATAATAACCACTATTAACTGCACTTAAGTCAACGGCAGAGTTGAATCCACCAACCACATAAGATTGCATCAGTTGTCCTGCCAAATTAGATACCTCAACAGCGCGTATGGCCGAAGCAGATAAAATATTAAGTGTGCCGGCGGTAGGGTTTGGATAGTATTTTATAGCATCTATCGAATTAATATCTTCGGTAGAAGTTGGCGTACCTTTATGGAAGTATATATTGTCGAAATAAACAATGGATTTTCCCGACCCAACAAATTTCAATTGAAATATATCAGTTAACGATAATCCCTGTATGGTAAAGTTAGTTAGGGGTATATCGAAGCTGTTCCATTGGTTAAGGTTTAGCGGAGTAAGTTGCACTGCCTTTTCGCCCGTTGATAGGCTAATTGGTGCTATACTTAGAGAGGTTTCGTTAGGTGTCCATACATCCAAATGCAAAAAGTGCATTTCTGAGGCGTTAACGCTGCTTCCGATTTCTATTCCCTGATAATTGAAGTTTTCGTATTTCACCACTTCATTACCTCCTACTTGTTCGGAATAGAACCATGTGTTTTGTTGCCAATAAGGATTAAAATTGGTGTTCGGAATATTGGTGTAAGCGTCGCTAAATATAGAAATTACATCATCAATTGCGCGCTCGGGTGGAGTTGGAGACGAAACAAGCGGTGCGGGAAAAGCTTCGGCGGTACTGGTCACAAGCTGAATGGGACTGTTAGCTGCCTGATTACCGGAGGCGTCTTGTACAGAAATTGAGAAGGTAAATTCCGTGGAAGACGGTAATCTTGTGAATTCGTATGATTTCTCGAAACCGGATGCTGCACCCAGGTTAGTTGTTGTTCCATCAACGCTTATTGCATAGCTTACCGCACCTGAATTGTCGGTGGCATTAAGAAGTAGTTTAATACTATTATAAGTTATAGTACTTACTGTTGCAGAAAAATTTTGTGGTGCCTCCGTATCTGGTGCGGGATCATCATCATAGAAATATAAATTATCTATATATACTGTATTTCCGCCCGCTCCGATAAACTTAAACTGATAGATATCAGCCAAATTAAAACTTGGCGATGTTAAATCTGATACCCTGATATCAAAGCTATTCCATGTGTTCAGGTGGAGTGGTGTTAGACTTATTTTTTTTCACCAGTGGTTTGACAGATAGGATAAATATCTAAAGATGTTTCGTTGGCGGTCCATACATCAATATGCATGTATTTCATTCCGGCGGCATTAACATCTTGAGCTAATTCGAAGCCGTGGAAATTAAGCGTCCGGAGCTTAACCATTTCATTACCTTCAACAGCTTCTATACTTCCAACAGTAGTTTGATAAAAATCCCAGTAAGGATTAAAATTGGTTCCATCAATATCGGTAAAAGCGTCGCTAAAAATTGATATCACTTTTGAAGCGTCGTACGAAGGTGGTGTGGGTGCTGGGGTAGTTGGTGCATCATCCGCAACAATAGCCCCTTCCTCTAAAATAATATCGTCAAATAAATATGTAAAATCAGCACTGCCATCTCCCACAGTTCCTAACTCAAAAATAATAACTATCTTCTGATACGATTGCCCGGAATTTATTGCGCCATAATCAAATACTAATTCTTCCCATTCGTTGGCCAATGTAGTAGCTACTTCCTTTTCGAAAAATAGATTAGGGTCAGAATTATTTTCTACTTTAAGTAAAACTTTAGCTCCCACTTTTGGTGAATACACCTTCATTTTAAATGTTTTGCCTAATGAAAAATCTATAGCATTTTCAAGAACAATTAAACTCCCCGCCCAATGCTGTCCTGTGTTTTTTATCATTTGCCCTACTTTGGCACTCGGGTTAATTCCCGTAGGGTACGGATTGTTGATAACGCTTGCATCCCCTCCATCAAAGTTGGTAAAAGTATAAACTACAGATGAAGATTCGAAATCTAAAGGTACTGTTTGGGCATGAGCAATTGATGCGATAAAAAGCATCATTAAACTTAGAGTAAATAATTTTTTCATGTTTTTGTTTTAAAAATTAATAGAATACAAAAGATTTATGAATACGCCTTATTTGTTAACTTGAGTTGACATATTTTTAACAATTTTAATCACCTTTATAGGTTAAGCCAAATATTTGTACGCACTAATTCCTCACCCTCGTTAAATAAGCACCTCATATAATACTCACATTTAAAAACTTATTCATCTGTAAATAAGCGGATTGTGATTTTGTAAAATCACTTTTTATTTAACACATGTAAGAAAAACGCTTGCCAGACCAAGTGATAATTAAATAATTATTGCTAATAAGTGTTGCAATAAAAGAACCTTTGAAGCAATTGGAAGATAAAACTAAGTGGAACAGTTTCGCATGTTAAAGGAGTAGCCGGGCAATATAGACCTCATTAAAAAAGCAACGGGTTGGAAACTTGCAACCAACTATTGTGGTGGTAGGTCCCTTAAACTGTGCTCGCGACGTTTTTTCGGATAAGAGTTTATTCCCTGTTGGCATATTAATTCAGTTCGGAGCAGTTTATTTCCGACCTCACCCAGTCGCCTATGATTGTTAAAGAAAAATCTTAAATTAAAACTTTAATAATAATATTTGATTAAGGCTTCTATTTATCAGTGTCTTTTGTTTTTCAGCCATATCTTTGTATTTTCATTTTTATTACTGTAGTTGTTTTTTAATTCTCATTTGTTTTTGTCTTACCCCAGGTATTTATAATGAATAGAAAATTTTATATTATCCTATTTTGTATCTCTTTATGGCTTGGAAATAATACTATATTCGGGCAGGAACTGCCACCCATACAACGATTTACCCCAATGGATTATGATGGTGAGAATCAAAATTGGAAGATTTCGCAAGCACCCGATAAATTTATTTACGTAGCCAACAATGAAGGACTATTGGAGTATAATGGTGCCAAATGGACTATGTATCCCTCGCCAAATAATACAATTATAAGGGCAGTAAAAGCGGTGAACAACAAAATATATACCGGATGCTATATGGAGTTTGGCTATTGGGAGAGAAACGAATTTGGCAAACTATTGTATCAAAGCTTAGTATCAAAGTTTAATGAGGCCATGGTTGAAGATGAGCACATATGGAATATTGCAACCTATGATGAATGGATACTATTCCAATCTTTTGATCGAATTTATTTTTATAATCCAATTAGTGGAGATCAATTAATTGTAAAACCCAAAAACCCGGTCTCAAAAGTTTTCAATGTCAATAGTGTTATATATTACCACGTTAATAACGAAGGTATTTATAAAATTGAAGCAGGGGAGTCAAAATTATTTATAAGCAATTCTATTGTCAAAAACGACAAAGTGATAAATGTATATTCTATTCCGGAGGGATTACTTATCCACACAAAGGTACATGGTTTTTACAAGCTAATTAACGATAAATTTATCAAATGGAAAATCCCTGCCGAAGAAATGCTGCAAGACATGAATATTTTTAGTAGCATCCAGCTCAAGGATAAAAGCTTTGTGATTGGAACCATTAAAAACGGAGTAATTATTTTAAGTAAAAACGGGCGTTTAGAATACCAAATAGACAGAAGTTGCGGACTTGGTAATAATACAGTGTTGTGCCTTTACGAAGATGTGGACAATAATTTATGGGCTGGCCTCGATAATGGAATCAATTGTATTAATTTAAAATCGCCAATACGAGTTTTTAATGATGATGAGGGCAAGATAGGGACCGTTTATGCCTCCATTGTTTATAACGATTTTTTGTATTTGGGAACCAATCAGGGCTTGTTTTACAAAAGAGTTTCGCATAACGAAGAATTAACATTTATGGACGGTACGGCCGGACAAGTATGGACTTTATTTAAATACAATAATGAACTTTTTTGTGGCCATCATGCCGGTACTTATTTAATTAATACCGACAATAAAGCAATTTTAGTGAGTAGTACGCCAGGAACTTGGCTTTTTAAATCCTTGTTGGGTAAGGAGAATATGCTGCTTGAAGGCAACTATAACGGCTTAAATGTATTACATAAAGAAAACGGAAATTGGAAACTCCGTAACAAAATTCAGGGGTTTAATAACTCTGCCAGATATTTTGAACTTGTAAAAAATAATGAGGTATGGGTGAGTCATGCCTATAAAGGTGTTTTTAGGCTTACCATAAACGAAGATTTTACAGAGGTAAAAGAGGTAATGCTCGATTCCATAGCGCCGATCGACAAAAACTCAAGTTTGGCAAAGTTTAAAAATAGAATTATTTATGCCTCCAAAGATGGGGTATTGGCCTATGATACAACAAAAAACAGCTTTAAAAAAGACACTGTTCTTAGCCCTTTAGTTACACAATCGGAGTATGTATCGGGTAAATTAGTTGTTGATGAAACGCAAAAGCTTTGGGCTTTTTCGGATGACAACATTAGCTATGTTGATGTAAATGATTTAACAAACCAGTTACTAACACATAGGATTGCATTGCCTTATCAATTACGTAAGGGGCAAGTAGGTTATGAAAATATTGCGCCAATTAAGCAAAGTAATTATCTCATTGGAATAACGGATGGTTACCTTACCATAGATATTTCGCGAACAAATAATAACAGCAATGAGCCTATCGTATTAAATGCCATTGAGTTGAGCCTTGTTGGGGAAAGTAACAAACTTGTTGATATTGAGAATCCGGGTAATTTTAAGTACGCAAATAATTCAATTCGGTTTCGTTTTAGTGTTCCTAATTACGATAAATATAGCGTGGTGCAGTTTCAGTATAAACTCGATGGGCGATATAATCAATGGAGCGAATGGGACGATAAATCTGAACTCACGTTCGATAATTTGCCATTTGGTGATTACAGCTTAAATATTCGGGCGAAAGTTGGAAACCGCCTGTCGAGCAATACGATAAACTACAATTTTATAATAAATAAGCCTTTGCTACTATCAAATACAGCCATCATGCTATATCTGGCGGTACTGTTTTTTCTTTTAACCCTAATGCATAGAGCGTATAAAAAACATTATAAAAAGCAGAGCGAGCGCAAACAGCTGGAAAGTGAACAATTGATTGTAAACCTTAAAAACGAAAAGTTAAGCCAAGACATTGAAAGTAAAAATAAACAACTGGCTATATCAACAATGAGTATTATTAAAAAAAACGAAGTGTTGAACAGTATTAAAAAGGAACTTAAGAAAACTAACCATCGTGATAACAAATCCACACTAAAATTGATAGATAGCAATTTAAATGACGATGATGATTGGTCGTTTTTTGAACAAGCATTTAATAATGCCAATCAGGATTTTTTAAATAAGATGAAGCTGGCGCACCCCGACTTAAACTCTAATGACTTACGTTTTTGTGCTTATATGCGGCTTAATTTATCATCAAAAGAAATGGCTCCCTTACTCAATATTTCGGTAAAAAGTGTGGAGACCAAGCGTTACAGGTTAAGGAAAAAACTGGATTTACAACACGATATGGGTCTTATCGATTATATCTTAAGTTTTTGATAACACAGCTAAAGGATTTTTAATTAAATCTACCACAACAATACCACTACAATACTACTACAACGATAGCAAATTAACTTTTTTTGTTATTCATAAGTAAATTAATTCAAATTTAAATACGCTGATATATAGATGTTTAATTGTTTTTATGCACCCTTATTAGTCTTTACAATAATTTGTTCGATTTTTGTCGGGGTATAAAATATGGAATTATCATGTGCAGGATGTAAGTTTATAAGTGTAAAAAATTTATAGTATTTGCAATGCTATAATGGCGCGTGCTTTTTAAACTAAATTTAAATAACATGATATGAAACAAAAGCTAGTGAAACAAAATTTTAGGATCCTATTTACACTATTGTTTTTTTTGACAACGGTTGTTATTTCGGCTCAAGTACAAAAAACTGTAAAAGGAACTGTATTAGATGAAACTGGAACCCCCTTACCTGGTGCATCCGTTGTGGTAAAGGGTACCCTTAATGGTACATCCACCAACTTAGACGGTAAGTTTTCGTTAAATGTTAAGTCGGACGCAACTACTTTACGCGTGTCTTTTATTGGTTATCAAAATTTAGAAGTGGCCATTACAGATAATATAAGGGTTAGTTTACAGCCGGATACCGATGTATTAGAAGAGGTGGTTGTAGTGGGTTATGGTACCCAAAAGAAAAGCGATTTGGTAAGCGCCGTTGCAAAAGCCGATCTTGGTAAAGCTACCGTAACACCTACGTCGGATGTAAATGAAATGTTAAGAGGTAGAATATCGGGATTAAAGGTGGATGTAGGCGGGGGAACCCTGCGACCCGGGGGATCATCGGAGATTTTATTCAGGGGTAGAGGTTCTATAGAAGGTAATGTAAGCGGTATTTATGTGGTTGATGGTGTAGTTAGGGATGGAGGCATTGAGGATATTAACCCGGACGACATTGAATCGGTAGAATTCCTCAAAGATGCTTCGGCACAGGCTATTTATGGATCAAGAGCGGTTAACGGTGTTGTACTGATTACCACTAAAAGGGGTAAAAAGGACAAGGTGAGTGTATCCTACCACGGATACATAACCACAAAGTCAATAGAAAAGAATTTTGATGTTTATAGTGGACAGGAGTTCGCCCAGCTAAAAAGGGAGGCGGTTCGTGCAACAAATGCGGACGACAGCTATTCAGATGATGTGGATGTTTTTTCGGTGGGGGAACTGGAAAATATTGCCAACAATAAATTTGTGGATTGGGAAGACGAGCTGATGAGAAACGGAACGGTACACAGCCAGTCAATTAGTGTTGCCGGCGGAACTGAGCGTACAAAAATATATGGAAGTTTAAACTACTTTAGGGAAGATGGAATTATACCCACCTCGAGCTATACACGTAAAAACCTAAGGCTGAATGTCGATCAAGAGATTAATGATAAGTTTTCGGTTGCCTTTGACGTCAATTTGCTCAACGATGATACCGAAAGAGCGGCCAATGTAAATGTTATAACCGTTTCGCCGTTGGGTAGTGCATATCATGAAGATGGTTCTATAACAAGATACCCAAGTGGCGAAGAGCTGTCGGCCACAAGTCCATTATGGAATTTGAGGGAATCGGATAACGATACAAAAGGTAATGATTTTGTAATTAATGTTTTACCCAAATGGCAAATCACAAAAGATTTAACCTATCAGTTTAAGGGTTCCATGACACGAAAAAATTCGGAAAGGGGACAATATCAATCTTCATTGAGCTCGGCCGGGAATACGGACAAAGGAATTGCCCGCATCGATAATCAATTAAGGGAGGCCTTCCTGGTTGAGAATATCTTGACCTACAATAAAAGGTTCGACGAAAATAACCTCTTTAACTTAACATTGGTACAGGCAGTTGACGAGAATAAATATACCAAAACCTTTACGGAGGGGCGCGGCTTTATCAATGAAAGTTTAGGCTACGATGGTATTACTAACGCCATAGGCAATGTTACAGTGGAGCGTTATAAAACCAAAATACGCACAGCCTCCTACATGGGCAGAGCGCGTTATAATTTAATGGATAAATATCTGCTTACGGCCACCCTAAGGGGAGATGGTTCGTCAGTTAACTCTGAGGATAATAAATGGACTTATAACCCAGCCGCAGCTTTCGCCTGGAAATTGCATAACGAACCTTTTCTGCAATATGTAGATGCCGTAAGGGAGTTGAAGTTAAGGGTGAGCTACGGTGCGCTGGCAAATGCACTTAAGTTACCTTACACCTCACTTTTTACAGCTGATGGTCAAAACTATATGTTCGATGGCGAATCGGCTTCGGGCTACTCGCCATCGGTGGTTTTGCCCAATGTAAATTTAAAGCACGAAACGATAACCACCCTTAACATTGGTCTTGATTTTGCTGCTTTTGGCAACCTGCTGGCAGGTAATATTGAATACTACGATTCGCGCACGAAAGATTTATTGTTGAGAAGGGGTGTGCCCTCAATAACAGGTTACAAATACACCTACTTTAATGCGGGCGAGTTGCAAAACAAGGGTATCGAGTTAAACCTGACGGCAAACATTATCAATACACATAAATTTAAATGGTCTGTTTCCACCAACTGGTCAAACAACAAAAATAAGTTGATCGACCTTTATAACGACGGTAGCGGGAATGCAATTCTTGAAGACGATGCCTATAACTATTACGTTGGTCAGCCCATTGGTGTTATCAGGCAGTATCAGTTTGATGGTATTTGGCAAGAAGGTGAAGACTTTGCCAATGCACCACAAGCCAATCCTGAATCAACCATTACCCAAGCCGACCTCCGACCTGGTGATATTAAAATCAAAGATACCAACAAGGATGGTATGATAACGCAGGACGACAGGGTATTTATTGATCCCAATCCGGATTGGTTTGGTTCTTTTTCCACAAATCTGTCGTATTTAGGCTTTGATTTGTTCGTTGATTTCTATGTAGTTGAAGGTGCTACCAAAGTAAATCCATTTTTATCCGCCTATAATAACGGAGGTACCCTTCAGGGCAAATTAAACGGGGTAAAAGTACCTTACTACACACCTGAAAATCCGTCCACAACATTCCCAAGGCCAAATTTTGATTCTGCTCCGCAGTACTTAAATTCCTTGGCCATTAAAGATGCCTCTTATATTAGGCTCCGTACACTAAGTTTAGGTTACACCTTACCAAAATCAATTTTAAACAGGGTTAATATCGATATGGTTAAGTTTTATGTAACCGGTACAAATTTATTTACCAGTACCGATTATATTGGATATAGCCCGGAAGTAAATATCAGGAGCACCTATTCTAATGCAGATACGGGTTATCCGGATGCAAGAAGTTTTACGTTTGGTGTAAAAGTTAATTTGTAATTTTAAAATATAAATGCGATGAATATAAAATATTATTATAAAAAGACAATAGGCGGCCTGCTGGCTTGTATGGTTCTGTTGTTAGCGGCATCATGCGACGATTTTTTGGCAGAGCAGCCAAGTACATTAATCGATTCGGATTATGTATATACTACTGAGGAAGGATTAAAATCGGGCGTGGTCAGTTTATATAAATTTAACCGCGATAGATATGATACCAATATACAGGATTATATGGGCGGTCTGATATTGCCGTCGCGAAGCGATTTGGCCTTTAACCGTTCCGGATATTTAGGTTTGATTGGCAGGTATCAACGTGGAGTATCGCCTATCGATCTGGGCTCAAATTTTATCTCTTCTTTGTTCTGGAAACACTATTATAAAATATCCAGTAAAGCCACCGATATAATCAATGCTGCCGAAGTGGCAAATGGTATTGACCAAGCAACAAAGAATCAAATTATTGCAGAAGCAAAATTCTTTAGGGCAGAAGCTTATTTTTATCTGTACCGGATGTATAATAACATCTATGTAAGTACCGAATCGGTTACTGTTGACAATGCTTTCGATTTGATACTGGATAAATCTTCGGATGAAGAAATATTGGCCTTGATAAATAGTGATTTGGATTTTGCCATTGAACATTTAAATTGGGATGTAACCTTTGGCCGTGTTTCAAAGGGAACCGCCAAACATGTTAAGGCACAATTGGCCCTGTGGGAGGGGGATTGGTTAGAAGCCAAAACGCAAGCCTTGTCCGTCATCGAAGATCCCGATAGTCCACATGGTTTACTGCCAAACACAGCTGATGTTTTTAAAGGAGAAAGAAACCATGCGGAGCAATTGTTTGTAGTACAAGCAAAAGACAATGTATTGGGAGGTGGAAATACAAGTATGCTGAATGCCAACTACATCACACAGTATTTTCACATAAAAGGAATTGAAGGCGATGTATCTCAAGGAGGAAAAGGTTTTTCGAGAATATTACCCAATCTGTATTTATTAAACCTTTTGGCAGAGGATGAAAATGATACAAGAGATGACAATACATATTTTAGATTAAAGTATTATTACAATGATGTGGATAATTTACCCGAAGGTAAAAAGGTAGGCGATATCATTGATATTTATGAGCCTATCACCGATCTGGATAATCCCAGTAAAACCTATAAAAAATATTATCAAAACTTGCATCCATCATGTTTAAAATTTGCGCAAGAAGATGACGATCCGAACTCATACCAACAAAGGAGCAATATTTTAGTGTATCGTTTAGCTGAAACTTATTTGATTGCAGCAGAGGCTATTATGAGATCGGGCAACGGTGATCCTTTGCCCTATATCAATGCCATTCGAGAACGGGCAGGTGCGGCTGTTTTAAGCAATGTGGACGAGCAAGCCATTTTGGATGAGCGAGCCCGGGAGTTAGCTTTTGAAGGACAGCGCTGGTTTACCCTAAAGCGGATGGGAGCAACGGTGATGAACAGGCAAATGAAGAATTATGCTGGTGATGGCCCTTATTTCCCCGCTAATTATGGGGGTATAAAAGACCCGAGAGAGAACTGGCAAGATCATTTTATTAACTTTCCGATTTTTCAGGAAGATCTGGATTTACTAGGACCCGATTATCCTCAGAATAATGGTTACTAATGATTTGTCGTATTGTTAAAAAATTGGTAATATTAAAAGTCATAGCAGCATTTAAGTATACAAGGGCAATTTATTGTCCTTGTATATTGTTAAACAATGAGCCTCAATACAAATAATTATGCGATATCTATTTCTAATATTAATGATTACAGGATTTATTTCATGCACACCTACAACTCAAAACAACCGTACTTTTGCCAATAATCCTGTTGTGGCGCATCGTGGTGCCTGGAAAAAATATAAGCTTCCTCAAAACTCTATAGCCTCATTAAAACATGCTATTGAGCTAAATTGCACGGGGGCTGAGTTTGATGTAAGGATTACGGCAGATAGTGTGTTGATTGTAACCCACGATAAAGATTACCACGATTTATTGATAGTGGAAACTACATATCAGGAGCTGGCAAAACATAAGCTTGCCAATGGCGAGTTGTTACCCACCTTAAAGGATTATTTGCTTGCCGGGATGGAAAATAACAAGGGTACCGGATTGGTTTGCGAAATTAAGCCCACAAGAAATAAAGAGCTGAATCTGAAAATGGCCGAAAAAACAATCCAGTTGGTTAAAGAGCTAAAGGCCGAACCCTATATTCATTCATATATCAGCTTTGGGTATGATATACTTAAAAAAATTGTTGAGATAGACGCTACAGCCAAAACACAGTATCTGAACGGTAACAAAACACCGCAACAGTTAAAGGAGGACGGAATTTGGGGCCTGGACTATCATTTTAATATTTTCAAAAGAAATCCGGAATGGATTAAAAGCGCCAAAGACTTGGGTTTAAGTCTAAATGCCTGGACCGTAAATAAACCCGACGATATGGATTGGTTGCTGGCCAACGATTTTGATTACATCACCACCGACGAGCCTGAACTGTTGTTTACCCGTATTGCAGCAAGCCCTGTAAAGGATGGGTATAAATTGGTTTGGAGCGATGAGTTTAACTACAGGGGCAAACCCGACAGTACCAAGTGGGGATATGCTTATGGCTTTATAGCCAACCGCGAAGATCAGTATTACACCGATAGCCTGAAAAATGTTCGGGTACAGGGTGGCCATTTGATTATTGAAACACACAAAGAAGAAATCGCGAATAAAGACTATGGCAATCCGGATCTTTTAAAGAAAAGCTGGATGAAATATGCTGCCGAAAGAAAAACAGCTGCTTACACCTCGGGTCGGGTGAATACTAAAAATTTGGCTTCGTGGAAATACGGGCGCATAGAGGTAAGGGCAAAGTTGCCCAGGGGTGTGGGGCTTTGGCCTGCCATTTGGATGCTGGGCGACAACCGAAAGGAAGTGGGATGGCCCGAGTGTGGCGAGATAGATATTATGGAACATGTGGGCTTTAATCCGGATTCTGTATTTGCCACCATCCATACCAAAGCCTACAATCACATGAAAGGAACGCACAAAGGAAAAAAGATTTTTATCGACCGCCCTTATGATACCTTCAATGTGTTTGCCTTGGAATGGACACCCGAAAAAATGGACTTTTTACTGAACGGCATCGTTTACAACCAGATACTAAACGAAAATAAAACCACCGCAGAATGGCCTTTTGATCAAAAGTTTTACCTGATTATAAACACAGCGGTAGGTGGCATGCTCGGCGGCAAAAAGGGAATCGACAACAGTGTTTTTCCGCAGCAAATGTTGGTGGATTATGTACGGGTATTTCAAAAAGAAAATGATTTTTGAAACTAATTCAACACAGTGCTTTATAAAGCAACCACAGAGAATACGATGGATGCACAACGGCCACTAAGAAATATTGTGAACATTGTGCGCCTTTGTGTACATTTGGTTGAAAATTAAAACGCTGTGCTCTGCGTATATTCCGCATAAGCAGAACAAGTTGTGTTCATAGTTTCTTTTTTTGAAGTTTCTTCTCACAATGCTGCGGGGTGTCGTATGGTTCCATATCTACTGTCTCTTATCCCGTAGTCTTAATATATATATTCAACAAAATGAAGCGAGCCCCCGAATGGTCGGATCAGGCTCCCGATGAAAGATCGGGACAGGTTATGAGAGTAGCCTCTCACATTACTTGTTCCGCTGTAGCGGAAACCCGTCCCGCACAAGCGGGAGGGAAAACATTATCGGCCAGTTCTCCCGATGCATCGGGACCACATAAATCAATAATTATAATGAGATGAAAAATACACTAATACTTTTTGTACTCGCATGTCTATTTTTTACCACGGCCAGGTCACAGGATGTTTCCGTTATGACCTATAACATACGTTTAGACATAGCTTCGGATGGCGAAAATGCCTGGTCCAATAGGAAAGATTTTTTACTTTCCCAGATACAATTCCATGCGCCTGATTTTTTGGGGACGCAAGAAGGACGCCCCAATCAAATTGCAGATATGAAAGAAACACTGAAGGGGTATGACTATATAGGTCACGGGCGCGATGGCGGCAACAAGGGCGAGTATTCGGCTATATTTTACAAAAAAGCAAAATTTAGGTTGGAGGAAGACGGTACATTCTGGCTATCGGAAACGCCCGAAAAATTTTCGAAGGGATGGGATGCCGCATATCCGCGGATTTGTACCTATGGCTTGTTCACGGATGTAAAAACCTCCCAAAAAATATGGGTTTTCAATACGCACCTGGATCATGTGGGGCAGGAGGCCAGGCTACAAGGAATGAAGCTCATCCAACAAAAAATAGCCGAAATCAACAGCCATGGTTATCCGGTAATTTTAACGGGCGATTTTAATGTGGAACCCAATAACCTACTAATCGAAAAGCTATCGGAGCAAATGCTGAATACGGAAACGGTGGCCGAATTAACCCATGGTCCCAAAGGTACGTTCAATGCTTTTAAATTTAATGCGCCTGTAACACGGACCATTGATTATATTTTCATCTCCCAAAATAATGGTTTAAAAGTAAAAAAATATGCGGTGTTGAGCGATTCTGAAAACTTAAGGTATCCATCCGATCACTTTCCTGTTTACGCAGAAATTTATGGTTTTGATCAAAATACAGATAACAGGGATAATTTGCACCAGGGAACTGATTTTGACCCGGCCTTAGAGCACAAGGTCGATTCCGTTTTGGCCCTGATGCATCTCAACGAAAAAATCGGGCAACTGGTGCAATACAGCGGAAAGTGGGATGCAACCGGCCCGTCGTCCTCCAAAGGCGATCAGCATAAGCTTGATAAACTTAAGAACGGAGAAGTAGGTTCCATGCTCAATATTACTTCTGTGGCATCTGTTCGCGAAACACAGAAAATTGTGATGGAAAATTCGCGCTTAAAAATCCCTTTGATTTTTGGCTATGATGTGATACACGGATATAAAACCATTTTTCCTATACCCCTGGGCGAAAGTGCCAGTTGGGATTTGAATATTATGGAACAATCGGCTTCCATAGCGGCAAAAGAAGCATCGGCTTCCGGTCTGCAATGGACCTTTGCACCCATGATCGATGTGTCGAGGGATGCCCGTTGGGGCAGAGGTATGGAAGGGGCCGGCGAAGATACCTACTTAAATACCGTAATAGGACTTGCCCGGATAAAAGGCTTTCAGGGCGATGATCTGTCGCTGCCCCACACTCTTGCGGCATGTGCCAAACATTTTGCCGGTTACGGTTTTGCCGAAGCAGGCCGCGATTATAACACCGTAAATATTGGTGAGCACGAGTTGCATAATGTTATCTTGCCCCCGTTTAAGGCAGCTGCAGAAGCCGGAGTGGCTACTTTTATGAATGCATTTAACGAAATTGATGGCGTGCCGGCAACAGGGAGCAAAGCTTTACAAAGAGATTTGCTTAAGGGTTCTTGGGGCTGGGATGGATTTGTGGTTTCGGACTGGGGATCGATAGGGGAGATGATTGCGCATGGATATGCCAAAGATAAAAAACATGCCGCCCAAATTGCCCTGAGCGCAGGCAGCGACATGGATATGGAATCTTATGCCTATGAGGCACATCTTGAGGCTTTATTAAACGAAAATAAAATTTCGATGGCACATTTGGACCATGCCGTGAGGCGGGTGTTGCGGGTGAAATTCAGATTGGGTTTGTTCGATGATCCGTATAGGTATTGCAACGAAGACAGAGAAAAGAACGAAGTTTATAGCAAAGAGCATTTGGCTATTGCCCGCGATGCGGCAAAAAAGTCAATCGTTCTGTTGAAAAATGAAAACGACTTACTTCCGCTCAATAAAAACCTAAAAAGTATAGCGGTGATTGGCCCCCTGGCCAATGACAAAGATACCCCGCTGGGAAACTGGAGAGCTAAGGGTAGGTATAATTCCGCAGTTTCTTTGTTGGATGGTGTTAAAAAAGCGGTTGGCAGCAGCACAACAATATATTACGAAAAAGGTGCAGATTTAACGGTGCCTACTTTAAGGGAAGGACAAAATCAATTTTTGCATCCGCTAAAATTCAACACTACGGATGTATCCGGAATAAATGCTGCTGTTCAAGCGGCAAAAAAAGCCGAAGTGGTATTGCTGGCTATAGGCGAAGATGCCTATCAAACAGGAGAGGGGCGAAGCCAAACCGATATTGGACTGTTTGGTGTGCAGCAGCAATTACTCGAAGCTGTGCTCGAAGTAAACAAAAACGTAGTAATTGTTTTAATGAACGGCAGACCCATGGATATTTCCTGGGCGGCGGAGCATGTGCCTTCCATCCTGGAGTGTTGGTTTTTAGGCTCCGAGTCGGGCAATGCGATAGCCGATGTTGTGTTTGGCGATTACAACCCCTCGGGCAAGCTACCCGTTTCCTTTCCACATAATGTGGGACAGGAGCCTTTGTATTACAATAAAAAAAATACCGGAAGGCCCTATAGTAAAAAGCACATTACCTATTCGGGTTATACCGATGCACCAAAAACTGCCTTATATCCTTTTGGCCATGGACTCAGTTATACTACTTTTGCGTATGAAAATTTGAGATTGGATAAGACCGAAATAGCCAAAGATGGTCAAATAAGCGTATCCGTTGATGTTACAAACACGGGCTCCGTGGATGGCGAGGAAGTGGTTCAACTGTACATCAGAGATATGGTGGGCAGTATAACACGACCCATAAGGGAGTTAAAAGGCTTTGAAAAGGTAATGATACGGGCAGGTGAAACCAAGACCCTAAGCCTTACCATAAATGCCGACATGCTCCGGTTTTATACCATCAATAAAAAATGGGAAGTGGAACCGGGCGACTTTAGGGTTTTTATCGGTGGCGATTCACAGGCAAAGTTAAAGGCATCGTTTGTTGTTAGGGAGTAGGTTCACTAGCCCTACGCTTTAGCTTAGGGAATAAAGCATCAAGTACCCTCTCCCCGTTTCCGCCAAAAAAAAGCTTTTCTTTTGGCGGAAACGGGGAGAGGTGATGGGGTTGTACGAATCTATAGTTACACGTGTTGTGTATATCGGTAAACCGTATGAGCAGTTTCCTGTCAAACCGAGATGAAGTACAAGCGGCTACGAAACGCTCAAACCCGCAACAAACCTGCCATTACTTAAGCAAAATGTTAGCAAGCATTATTTAAATAGGTCAAGATACTCCTTAAATGCAAACAGCTTTCCTCGTTTACCACCTGTAATCTCTTCCAAAATTTTTAATTCTTCCAATTCGTTAATTAATTTATAAACAGATGGAAGAGATAGTTTTGTTATTAGCTTAGTTAATTGTGCATCTATTATTGGCTTATGAAACAAATGATTGATTATTGTCATTGCGTTGCTCGAACGGCTTCCTAAACTTTGTATCTTTATTTCAATTTCCTTCTGTAACTTTAAGATACCATCAAATGTTTCAATACTATTTTTGGCTGTCTCAATCACCCCAACTAAAAAGAATTTAAACCATTGAGTGATGTCATTTTTTTCTCTAACCCGCATTAAGTTATCATAATACAAAGTCCTGTTTCTTTCAAAGAAATCAGAAAGGTATAATATTGGTTTTTTAAGTATTCCTTTTTCAACTAAATATAATGTTATAATCAGTCGGCCAACTCTACCATTTCCGTCCAAGAAAGGATGTATTGTTTCAAATTGATAATGAATTAAAGCAATTTTTTCAGATTCTCAATTGCTGAATTTAATGCAGATATATAATTCTGAACTTCTTCCCAATCATTTCTTTTTTCTTCGTTAACATCATCCTTATCAAGCAAGACCTCTTCAATATTGGTTTTTGTCCCTTCAATTTTGCTAGATTTTGTTGCTTCTTTTGCAATATGCATACTGATGAATAGATCAATATTGGGTATATATTCAGAATACATATCTAATTTTCCAAGTTGCCTATCTGCCTGACTCAGAAGATTGACTAATTCCATATTTTCAAGAACCCATTGTTTATTTATTTTTTCGGGTTGAAAACTTTTAAAAGTTCCTTGATTTATATATCGACCTGCTTTGAAGTTTTTCATTTTCTATACATTCTTAATCAAAGCTAAGCCTTATTTAAGAAATAAGCAAATATCTTAAATAACGATTTCTTTATTTAAGAATTCTGGTGTTTTAATTAATTAGTCGTTCTGTTTTTAATTTTTTGCTTCTAAAATACGGGGTATTATCGGTATTAAAAAGCATCGTATTTGACCATGCATCCAAGCCGTATTGGTTGCTGGCCCGCACCGAAACGATGTGTATTCCCTGGGGTAAATTGTCCGGGATGGGATACGACCAAAGATGCATGCTTTTTCTTGGCTTCCCTAGTTTAATGCTATTTTCGGTAGGTGTTATTCCCTTTTGCTGAAGTATATTTAAACGTAAAAAGTAGGGGTCAAAATCTTCGGTATAATTCATTGTCTGCCATTCTCCCTTGCCTATTTTTACTTCTACCTTTGTGTCTTTATTGCCGGCATAAATGTTCACAAAAATACTATCGCTGTCTACCGTCACCAGCTCCCTTTCGTGATGGAAAGGGGTCCAAATGTGCATTTGCCGCATATCCGGTTCGGAAACTATATAATCATAATTTTTTTTGTTCCCCTGCAAATTCATTATCCAAAAACCTCTCGGCGTTCCATCCGCCATCATAGCCCCGGGAATGCCGAACATATCTTTTTCGCCATGCCAAAAGGAACCCGAAACTGCCCCGGCAACCAACTCTTCTACCGGGTCGTTGGTTATCCATCCTTCTTTTTCGCCAATCGTTTCAAAAAATTGAATATGCGTGTGCCCGGCATAGGCCGATACCATGGGGTGCTTTTTAAATAATGCCGAAAATTCCTTTATGTTAATGAGTTGCTCCAAAGGAATATGCATGAGTAAATGGACATGGTTCTCGCTTGGTATTGTCTTTAATAATTCCTTTACAAACTGCATTTGATCTTCATCAATAAAGGCCTTGTAACGATGGTGCGGTTTTGGGAAAACGTTATTGAGCGTTATAAAGCTATGCATTCCGTAGGTGAAGGCATAATACGACGGGCCAAAATGTGATTTGTAAGTCTCATCCCGATATTTCAATTCCTTTGCATCGTAGTTTCTATCGTGGTTACCGTACACGTAATAAACCGGTGCACCAATTTTGCCCAGCACTATTTTTATGGGATCGAACAAACGCAGGTTATCATAGCTAATATCTCCCAGGGGTACGATAAAATCATAGTCCTCGCCAAGCATTTTCTCCGAAACCACTTTACTCATATAATACACTTCATCGATTGTTTTGGGTTGGATATCTCCTAAAAGTGCAATTTTCAAGTTGTTTTCACCTTCATTCTTATAAAGTGGAAAATTTAAAGGCTTTTCTATTGTTTGCGGTTCAATGCCCGGAAAGAAGAAGTCGGGTGAGCCTTCTGGCTTGTTGAAAGCGTAGTTTAACGGCACATTGTCTTCCGAAAGTTTGGCGATGTAGCCTGCTGGTTTTATTAAAAACACGGTTTCGCCATTGCTAATTTTCAAACTGTACCTTCCTTTATGGTTCGTCAACACCACATCCCGTCCATTGGAAATAGCCACGTTGGGAATGGGTTTCTCCCCCTCGTCGAAAACGGCATTTATATTCTCGTCCCAATAAACATAACCATGAATTTTTTTATGCTGAGATAATATGTTTTGAAACAAAAACAGACCAATAAATACTATAATATAATTTTTCATAATCAATGTATCTTTTTAAACATGAGTGCTTACGAAGATACTTTAATATGGATAATATTAAAGCAGTTGATTAAATGTTATTTCGTTCAAAGCACAACTATGCATGCAATGTTTTAGGACCACGTGTTGATCTTAGCTAGTTTAAATTTTAATAATCTATTGATATATATCAGGTTTCAATTCTCCCTGGTGCAGGGAACTACCGTATATACTCCAATGAATATTCCGGTGGAGTATTTGTAGCAGAGGACCAAGCTAACTACCCTTACGTGCGGTGTTGTGCGAGGCGCAATGATGGTAAAAAGACCGTCAGCCGTATACTCCATTGGGCTTTGGTACCTTATTGCTTTAGTATCGCACTTAATTTTATCTATAAATACAAAGTATCTGGTTAAGTAGAAGCCTTATTAACAGTGAATGCTTTAAAAGGCACATTGTGGGTTGCATTAATATTTTTTGTATTACTCAAAATATGAAGTACTTGTTTATTAACAGGCAGGGGATATCGGGTTTTTTTGTGTAGATTTACAATGCGCACTTTCATCAAATATAGGATAAAATATTGTAATGAACAGACAGGATAAATTGCGACAAATAGGCCATCAGATACGGGATATTATTGTCAAAGCCCGCGAAATGGAAAACATATATAGCGACTTGATTGGTCGCGTTCATCCCATTTATAGCAAGAGTGCACTCAACTTAGTGCATTATTTGGCCTTGCGAAGTTTCGATATAGAGAAATTGCAGACCCAATTGCGCTACTTGGGATTGCCCGGTATGGATAATGCCGAGGCACATGTGATGAGCAGTCTGCTATCGGTGCAAACCATTGTACGGTTAATGTGTGGTATGCCGGTTGCTCAAAACCCGGCGGGTACTATCTCCATAAAAAAAAGCGAAAATCTACTTAAAACTAATACCAATTTACTATTTGGCTATAAATCGACCAACCGGTGGACACGTATTATGGTCACCTTACCAACGATTGCCGCACGGGATTATACTTTTATAAACCGTTTGGTTAAGCTGGGCATGAACAGTGCCCGGATTAATTGTGCCCATGACCACCCGGCTGTTTGGATTCAAATGATTAATCATATTAAACAATCCAATAAAGCTTCCAAAAAAAACTGTAAAATAGTGATGGATCTGGCGGGTCCGAAATTACGTACCGGAGCCATGAAGCCGGGACCGCAGATATTGCGTTTTAAACCCGAGCGGGATCTCTCGGGGAAGGTGACTAAACCGGCCAAATTGTGGATTGCTCCACCTGATGTGTTTCCACCTGATGACACGGCGGATGCCATAATTCCGGTGGATGCACGTCTGCTTAAAAAAATTAAACGGGGCGACACAATTCATTTTACCGATGCACGGGGTAAAAAGAATCAGATTTTGATAGACCGAAAGCAAGGCGAAGGAAAATGGGGATTATGCCATTATTCAGCTTATTTAAAAACAGGTACCGAGTTGAAGCTGAACAAGGTAAAGCAAACCGGACGCGAAAAGAGTTTTGTGGGTGAACTGTTGGCCCTGGAACAGTTTATTTTACTTTGTAAGAACGACCTGCTAATTGTTCACAAAGAACCCATACCAGGCGAACCCGCCAAATATGACCGCAAAGGTAAATTAATAGCGCATGCCCACATTTCGTGTACTCTGCCCGAAGTATTTGATGATGTTAAACCGGGTGAAGCTGTGTTTTTTAACGATGGTAAAATAGAAGGTGTCATTGAAGCCAAAGAGGAGGGGAGGCTCCGGGTGAAAATTACCCATGCCAAAAAAATGGGCAGCAAGCTAAGAGGGGGTAAAGGCATTAATTTTCCGGATAGCCATCTTAATATAAATGGCTTAACAGCAAAGGATAAGGAAGATATGAATTTTGTGGGACAATGGGCCGATGTAGTCAACTTATCGTTTGTAAACCAAGCTTCCGATGTGGAAGCTTATCTTACCGTATTAGGTAAAATAAAGGAAAAGCCTGGTCTTATCGTAAAAATTGAAACTTTTAATGGATTCAGAAATCTGCCGGAGATACTGCTTTGTGCCATGCAAATATACCCAGTGGGTATTATGATTGCGCGTGGTGATTTAGCCATAGAAACAGGATGGAAGAATTTTGCATCTATCCAGGAGGAGATTATGCGTGTGGGGGATGCGGCTCACATTCCCGCCGTATGGGCAACACAAGTGCTGGAGAGCATGGCCAAAAATGGCGTGCCCACCCGGTCAGAAATAACTGATGCCGTACTGGCGCAGCGTGCCGAATGTGTGATGTTAAACAAAGGGGCTTATATCGAAAAAACTGTGAACGTGCTGGATAGTATCTTGAAAAAAATGCAAAAACATGGCTATAAAAAACAAATGCATTTACCAAAGTTGGAGGAGGCCGATCGTTTGAAGTTATCACTTTAGCCACAGAAAACAATATGACACAATATTACGAATTGAGGTCTGCGATACTTATCTGGCTATGTAGATGGAGATGATTAAAAACATTTAACAACGATGGTAAGTTAAACAAAAACTAAAATATAGGAGCAAAGAGCCCCACCACCTTTTCATAAAGATGGATGTACTTGGGTCTGTTTATCCAATCCATTGGGTTGATCTCACTCGATTGCTTTAGGTCATTGTTAAACGCCTGTTGTAGCTGCTGTGTAAGGGTTTTACTGTACAGCATTGCATTAACCTCAAAATTAAGGTCAAAGCTTCGGTAGTCCATATTGGCCGATCCTACAACGGACAGACTATCGTCGATAATCATCACTTTAGAATGTACAAAGCCTTTTTTATACTCAAATATTTTTACCCCATGGCGCAGTAGTTCTTTGTAGTACGAACGTGCTGCGGAATTCACAATCCTCGAGTCTGATTTTCCCGGTATCAGCAGTTTTATTGTAATGCCACTTTTTGCAGCAATTAGCAGGGCATCCATCAAGCTTTCGCCCGGAATAAAATACGGACTTGTTATAAGTACTTGTTTTTTTGCCGACCCAATGGCTTCCAGGAGAGAATAAAAAATAACAGGCAATTTAGAGTCGGGACCGGAGGGTGCTATCTGCACCAATTCATCCGTTATTTTTGCTTTTTGGGAGTCTATAGGAAAATAATTTACTCCAAACTGCATCTTGTTTCTGGCACAAAAATTCCAATCGCACAGAAAAATATATTGCAAGTAAAAGGTAGCAGGGCCCTCAATCATTAAATGGGTGTCGCGCCAGTATAAATCATTTTTAGCCGGATTGTCATTTCTGTATTTATCGCTTACATTAATACCACCGATAAAGGATTTTTCACCGTCAATTACAATGATCTTCCTGTGGTTTCTATAGTTCAGCCTATTGACTAAGGCATACCATTTTATTTTATAGAACGGTGCTGTTTCCACACCATTTTCCTCTAATTTTCTAATAAAATCTCTGCCCAGATTATGGCTTCCAAAATCATCGTACATAAAACGTACTTCTACGCCCTGTTGTGCTTTTTTAATCAGCATATCTGCTATGGCGTTTCCTGTATCATCATTTTCATAAATATAGTATTCTAAATGGATGTGCGATTTTGCATTTTCTATGGCATTCAAAAGTTCCGGAAACTTTTCCTCCCCGTTTAAAAGCAGTTTTACAGCATTGTTCCCCGTTAATGGGCTCGTACTTGAGTTGCGTATAAACCGGGTTAAATTAAAGTGCTCAGCAGATAACAAACCTGAATGTATCACCTGCTCCGAATAATTCCAAATATGGCTAAGGATTCTTTGATGGAGTATTTCGTCTTCAACTATCTTTCGGCTGTACAATTTGCGTTTTCGATAGTTTATACCGAAGAAAAAATAAAAAAACATACCCAAAAATGGTACTAAGATAATGAGTAGAATATAAGCCAGTGCTTTGACTCCGCTGCGTGTATCGTACAGTACCCGGAAAACAACCACGAGTATGGTAATAAGGTACACGATTTCGAATAATAAGAACCATTTCATTGAATGCGTTATTAGGCCTGAATTATTATTGAAAAGGGGATGTTATTCTCCTGAAATACGCTAAAGTGTTCATATTATCAGCGGGTTCAAATCAAACATCTCATTAGCAATAATAAAAAATAATTCTGTAACCAACCAGAAAGCAGCCGTCCTATTTTGAGTAATCCGGATGTTAATAATATTAAGCAACATGAATACAATAGCTTAGTGTGTAACTTAGCCAGAATAGCTTACCCCTGTATAGGTGAAAAAATCAAATTGGTTTTACATGAAATTTTTTTTAATATTTGAGCATATGAATTAATCAGCTTATTAGCTGTATTGTACTAAATATCACGACGATGAAATATATTCTCTTTATAGCCTCATTCAATGCATTTTTCTTTTTGGTGCTTCTTCTTCAGAAAAAACCAAGATTACTGCACGATCGCATCTTTATTTTTTGGCTTTTTTATTTGGGTGGTATCACGGCTATTTATGCTTTCTCAATGGAATCCTTCGCCAGTACCCCTGTTTTATCCGGAGGTATTATCGCTTTGTTCCTATTGCACGGCCCTTTTTTATATCTGTATGTTTCTACACTTGCTTTTAACCACAACAAACTTAAAATCAAAAATAGCTGGCATTTTGCCCCTTTTGTGGCCTTTATTCTGTATTTGTTAATTGCATCGGGCTTTCCCGCCTATTCCGCGGCGATTAGGGTAGATCATGTTGCTGAGGGGGGAGGTGGACAACCCATACTATTTTTGTTTTTCCTTGCTTTAACCGCACTTTCCGGACCGGTTTATTTTGTGCTGGCACAAAGGCAGTTACGCAAAACCAAAGTGTTTAACCATAATTTTTCCTCCAGTGATATTGAATTGGACTGGTTGGGGAAATTGATTCCTGCTTTTGGTATAATATGGACCGCTTTAATTATTATCGCAGTCATTCATCATATTTTTTATCTGTTCACCATAGATTTTTGTATCAATGGTCTCATGCTGTCACTTTCAGCATTTATTATCTTGATCGGGTATTTTGGTTTAAAGCAAATAGGCGTATTTATCAGCTATACCGATGAAAAACCCAAAGAAGCTATTATCGAAACTGAAAATTCTATTCCCAGTTTAAAAGATGACGATTTGGATAAGTGTTTTTGTAAAATAGACGATTATTTTAAAACGGAACGACCTTATTTAGAACCCGACTTGACTTTGCCCAAGCTAGCCAAAAGCCTAAATGTTCCTCATCATCATCTTTCGCAGGTCATCAACGAAGTGTATGGACAGAACTTCTTTGATTTCATTAACAAATACAGGGTCGAAGAAGTAAAAAATAAAATTGTGGATCCCCAATTCGATAATTATTCCTTACTGGGTATCGCATTCGAAAGTGGGTTTAACTCTAAATCGGCCTTTAACCGCGTATTTAAGAAGTTTACGGGAAAAACCCCCAGCGAATTTCGGAACTCCCAACAATAGGCTGATAACCAATGCTTTCCACTTCATAAGATTACCTTTCACACGTCCTACTTTATAAAGTGGCACGTGTAATTCTCTTTAAACCAGTGCCATATTATAAAATAGGTCGCACAGTTGTGAGTTGATCCATACTTTTGTTTCCAGAAAATACAAATAGATTATCAATTTTTAAAAAACAGATGTTATGAAAACTCAAGAAAGAAAAGCAATTGTTGCCGGTGCTTTAAAACCTGGCAAATCTTTTAAACTCAATATGCGATCGCTTCTTTTGACATTCGCATTGATGTTGGTCAGCCTTCCCGGATTTGCGCATTGCGACTCGTATGACGGCCCCGTTATTAAAGATGCATTAAAGGCATTGGATAAAAATAATGTGCAGCTGGTTTTGAAGTGGATTGAACCACAACAAGAAAAGGAAATCATTTCCTTGTTCGACAAAACCTACCGCTTAAAAAAAGGAGACAAACAAGTGTATTCAATTGTTGAAAAGCACTTTCTGGAAACCCTTGTACGATTGCACAGAGAGACCGAAGGCGCACCTTATACCGGATTAAAACCGGCAGGATCCACGACTCCTTTGGTTGTAATGGCAGATAATTCAATAGCAAAAAATGATGTAGGGGAAGTAATTAATACCGTGACTACCCATTTGGAACAAGTGCTAAGAGACCGATATGCCACCGTAGCAAAACTTGGTAAAACAAAAGATGAATCCGTTGAGCAAGGAAGAGCTTATGTACATGCTTACGTACAATACACGCATACCTTAGAAGCCCTGGAGCACATACTACACGGTGATATTTCTCACTAAGAAGGGCATCATGCACGAGATAAAGACTGCATAGTTATAATAACAATAAATCACTACTGACCGACTTAGAATAATAGATTCTTTCCCTGTCTGCAACAGGCAGGGAGGGATCTTTTTTTTTACCCGGTCACTACTGTTAAATATTAAAAAATACAATAGAAATGAAAACGACAAGATTTCAGTTGGAGACCCTTACATGCCCAAGTTGCATTACCAGTATAGAAGGTGTTCTTAACAAGGAACCAGGCGTAGAGAAGGCAAAAGTGCTTTTCAACTCCAGCAAGGTTAAAATAGAACATGACGAAGAAAAGGTATCACCTGAGCAGTTGGCCGAATTGATAAAAAAAGTAGGCTATCCCATTTTATCCTCTAAATAGTGCATCTAAGAAAACTCGGAAAATTCTGAGTGGCTCGATAAAAAACGTCAAAGACAAGGCTTGTGAAGTCAGGAAAAACGGAGTCCCGAAATAGATTTTGTAAGGTTTTTATTTAAAACCAACAAAAATCATAATCGGGATGAGTATTTTCCTGACAAGCGTAACGCAGTATTTGGCGTTTTCTTATAGCCACTAAATAAAAAAATCACTAAAACTATGACAGCTAAACAAGTAAATCGGATAATGTATGCAGCAGGAATTTTGCTTCTAGCTGCATTTACAAGCTATTTGTTCAACTGGGGCAGGCCGTTATTGGATGCGCTTTTAATCATAGCCTCAATAGTCGCCGGAATCCCAACTTTTATTAGAGCCTGGAAAGCCTCAAGGTTAAAAATGTTCAGTATCGAACTCTTAGTAACCATAGCCGTTATTGGCGCCCTGATTATCGGCGAATATGTAGAATCAGCCGCGGTAACCTTCTTGTTTCTATTCGGTGCTTTTTTGGAGGGACGATCTTTGGAAAAAGCCCGTGCCTCCCTTAAATCCCTCATGGAAATGGCTCCGTTGGAAGCAACGGTAGTCCGAAATGGCGTACGTTCCAAAATTATGGCGGATGAAGTCGTTAAAAATGATTTGATCATTATTCAAACAGGCGAAAAGATTCCAATCGATGGTCGGGTAATCTCAGGGTCTGCCTCTGTGAATGAGGCAGCGATTACCGGCGAATCCATTCCCGCAAGCAAAGGTGTGGATGCTCAAGTATTTAGCGGAAGTATTCTGGACAGTGGATATCTGGAGGTAATAGCAGAAAGTGTAGGAGCGGATACTACTTTTTCTAAAATCATTGAATTGGTGGAGGAAGCACAGGAAGGAAAAGCCAAAACCCAACGGTTTTTAGAGCAATTTGCTACTATTTATACGCCTGGAATTATGGTTCTTTCCCTCCTCGTATGGGTGTTAACAAAGGATGTGCACCTGGCACTTACCTTTTTGGTGATCGCCTGTCCGGGTGCCTTGGTGATTTCTGCACCTGTATCTATCGTTGCCGGAATCGGGAATGGTGCCCGTAACGGCATTTTAATTAAAGGTGGCGAAGTGATGGAAAACCTGGCGAAAATTAATGCAGTGGTTTTCGACAAGACGGGAACATTGACAAAAGGCCAGCCCGGAGTTACCGCCATAAAAGGATTTGGCATTAGCGAGAAAGAAGTACTGCTGATGGCGGCAGAAGCCGAAGTGGTTTCGGAACATCATTTGGGCAGAGCTATTGTACAAGAAGCCGAAAAGAAAGGATTAAAACTTCGGAATCAACCTACAGATGTAAGAGTGCTCAAAGGTCGTGGTATTGAGGTAAATTTAAATGGAAAACCACTCTATATCGGCAATCGAAAGGGACTTACGCAGCATAATATACCCATAGAAATTGAAGTGGAAGCCTATGCCACGCAGCAGGAGAAAGCCGGGAACACCGCCGTATTTATTGCTGATGATAAACAGGTAATGGGCATAATTTCTATCGCTGATACCATTAGAAACAAAGCCATTGATACTATCCACCATCTCAAATCGGTGGGCATTGCACATTTGGTAATGCTTACCGGCGACAATAAACATACTGCCCAAATAGTGGGCGAGCAATTGAGTATGGATAGTATATATGCCGAATTGCTTCCCGAAGACAAGGCGCTGAAAGTTAAAGATTGCATGGGTAAAGGTATAAAACTGGCCATGGTTGGGGATGGTGTAAATGATGCCCCTGCCATTGCTTCCGCCGATGTTGGAATTGCAATGGGAGTGGCAGGTACCGATGTTGCCATGGAAACGGCAGATGTTGTGCTGATGGCCGACAACCTGGAAAAACTGACCCATGCATTAAAGCTTGCCAAAACTACAGTGCGCAATATGAAACAAAACATGTTTATCGCTGTCGGAACGGTTGCCCTTTTACTGGCCGGTGTATTGACTAAAAATGTGAACTTAGCCTCGGGTATGTTGATTCATGAGTTCAGCGTGCTTGTGGTCATATTAAATGCTATTCGCTTGGTTCGTTTTAAACCTTCCAGCCGCTTTGCGCAACCCGCACCGCCAAAGGAAGAGCGAGTTTACGCAGCAAGAAAACTAACCCAGGAATGTTAAGCTGAACTATTCATAAATTTTCAAAATTATGAATTACGATCAGTTAACCCCTTGCCTGCGGCAGGCAGGCGATATAGCTGAAGTTAAACTTTTGAAAATAACTTTTACTGAATTGAAAATCGACGGAGTCAAACTTAGTCGCTAGCGCAGCCAATTATTTGGGCTAAAAGTAGCGTAATTTTAGGGCTAACTGTCTTATAGTCTTTTGTTATACCCTAATGCATACAGTGCTATATATTATAAAGGCCAAGTTTATTTGTTTCTTCAATGTTCACCTTAAATATTTCTCGCACTCCGGCTTCCTATCCTTTACTTAGGCCTTTTTGTTTAACAACTATGCTTGAGGAGCTATTTATGAAAATAGTGAGGTGTAGCCATGATGCAAAATTCCAATTCAGTCGTGTCGTTTAGTACGCTAACAACGTAAATAAGCCTTAATAAATTTTCCCCTTCACAGCTTTACCTATTAATCTGTTAGCTGTTAGCTATACATGTCTGTAAAATAATGTATATTAGGGGTTATGTAAAAAAAACAAGCAGCACGTGAACAGCGGCTAAAATATTCTTAAATTTAAGACGAGCCGGAACCTGAAGCTTCAGAATTTATTATATAACCAACATAAAAATTAATCTAAGATGAAAAAAAAGTTTTTCAATGCGAATATTTATCGCAACGATGCAGCAAGCGAAATGATTGTAGAAAATGGAAAAATTACACAGATTGGAACTAATTTGCCTAAGTGTGAGGAGGAAATTGATCTCCAAGGGAAGCTTGTGTTGCCTCCCTATGTAGATCCGCATTTACATTTGGATTATGTATATACATTATCTGAGCTTGGACAAGAAGGAGCAGGTTCGGGGACTTTGTTTGAAGCGATTGAATTATGGCCAAAATTTAAAGAAACACTAACCGTTGAAAGTGTAAAAAGACTTGCCCTGAAGGGAATTAAAGATGAGGTTTCGCAAGGCGTACAACATATCCGTACGCATATTGACGTTACAGATCCAAAATTTACGGCACTAAAAGCCATGTTGGAAATGAAGGAAGAGTTAAAGGATGTTGTTGATATACAAATAGTTTCTTTCCCGCAACAAGGGATGTACATGTACAAAGGCGGCGTTGATTTAGTAGAGGAGGCGCTTAAAATGGGGGCTGATGTGGTAGGAGGTATTCCACACTATGAACCTGCCCGGGAATTTGGAGAAAAGTCGGTTCACGACATCGTTAAGCTGGCTTTAAAATACAATAAACTGATTGATGTTCACTGCGACGAAACAGATGATACCCATTCGCGCTTTGTGGAGTTATTGAATGCCCTTGTCCTTATGGAGGATTATGGTAGTAAAACTACGGCAAGTCATACTTGTTCCTTCGGTTCGGCGGATAATTCTTATGCTTTTAGAATGATGGATTTATTTAAAAAGAGCAAGCTGAATTTTATCTCTTGCCCCACTGAAAATGCCTATCTTCAAGGTCGCCAGGATACCTATCCTAAGCGTCGTGGATTAACCAGAGTGAAAGAATTTATTGAATCGGGGATAAATGTGGCTTTTGCACAAGATTCAATAAACGATCCCTGGTACCCCATGGGGAATGGCAATATGATGAATATTTTGGATAATGGAATTCACCTGGCTCAAATTATGTCGCCGCAAGAAGTAAAAACAAATTTTGATTTAATCACCTATAATGGAGCCCGTTGTTTAAATATTCAGGACAGTTATGGTTTGGATGTAGGAAAACAAGCCAACTTTATTGTTTTAAATGAGAGTTCTGTTTATGAGGCTATTCGTAAAAGAGTGGATGTGTTGGCTTCGGTTCGTAATGGAGAGTATCTATTTAAGCGTAAAGAAACAGCCTACGATGTTGAATTATCATTATAATCTTTATTTATCACTCACCAATAAAAAAAGGCTACCAATTGGCAGCCTTTTTTTATTTTCTATAAAATAGGGTGATGCAAAGCTTATACTTAACTTAGTGTTTTTTTAGCAACAAATGCTAATATAAGCCCCGGAACAGCTAATGCTATGGCGAAAACAGGAAGGCTCATAACCAGGTATTTGGTAAGCAAAATTCCACAAACGGAAGCTGCAATCATGATAGAAAGGTTAAAAGTACACGATTGAATAGATGTGGCTATATCCTTTGCCTTCTCTACTTGACGTCCAACAGCAGTTTGAAACAGGGCAACTAAAGGCCCGAATGAAACACCCCAAAGGAAAAATCCAAAATGAGCTATGCCAATAGAACCACCAAAAACAAGGAAAATAGCCATGGCAATAATTAACAGTGCAAACATTAAAATGGTTAGCAATTGCAAATACTCGTCGGTATATTTAATCGCTATTAAAACAGAAAGTAAAGAACCTATACCAAACATCACCAAAGCTATTTCAATACCTCCTGCCATTTGCATCGATTCAACTAAGCTTGCAATATATACATATACGCCATAATGCGCAGCAACGCCCAGAAGCGTGAAAAGCAATACCATTAGCACCGCTTTTATTTTTAACATGGCAAATGGAGATGTGTCTTGCGTTAATTTCTCTCCCTTAAGCGAGGGTAGAAAAATCATACTTAAAACAGCAATTCCAACAATGATTAAGCCAATAACTACAAATTCAGTCCTCCAACCATAATTATCCCCAATCCATGTCATTAAGGGCATGCCTAAGCTAATGCCTAAAGTAGTTCCTGCCATTATAACTGCAACGGCCTTCCCGTATTGTTCTGGGGCTACCAAACGCATTCCATAGGCGGCAATCATGGGCCACATTATCCCGGCACAAATACCACCCACAACACGCATTGAAATAATTACAAAGTAACTACTAACTAAGGCAACAATAACATTAGAAACTGCAAATCCGCCCAAAAGCAAAAGCAATAATACCTTACGGTTATAATGCATAGTTGCCGAAATAAGCGGAATAGAAAAAATGGCTGATGCCAAAGCATAATATCCAACAAGATTACCGCCTTGAATTTCGCTTAAGTGCAATTCCTGCATCATAATCGGAAGCACTCCTGACGGCATTAATTCCGAAAGTATACCAACAAAAGTTACCGATGACATTAAAATCATAATTCCCCAGGGAAAATAATTTTTTGCTGTTACTGTAGTATTTTGTTCACTCATGATAATTATTTACTCTATTTAAAATTTAGAAGTGATAAAGGTGGCAATTCTGCATTATCTATACTGCCAAAACTCATCTTCGGTAAAAATTTATTTTAAATAAGAGTTAAGCATCCAAAGCGTTTTTTCAGTTTCGGCAATGTAGTCACTCATCAAAGCTACCGTACCTTCGTCATCTGCATCGGTTGCCAGGGATAGAATGAGTCGTTCTTTTGTTATTAAAGTAGAAAAGTTTTTTACGACAATTTCTATACATTTGGTTCCATCTTTGATGCTTTTTGCTTCTGGAATTTCCGCTGTTTTAAGATAGTCGGTATAAGTGTGCAAAGGTTCGCCCTCGAGTGTTAAAATACGTTCTGCTATTTCATCTATTTTTACAAAAGCATCATTGTATAATTCTTCAAACTTATCGTGTAATTCAAAAAAATCCCTTCCTTTTATATTCCAATGAAACCCGCGTAAATTTTGATAAAAGATTTCATAATCTGCTAATAAAATATTCAATTCAACAGCTAATTTTTCCGCCTTTTTTTTATCTATTCCTACTAAATTCTTCATGGTTTATTTTTTTAGTTAAATTCAAATATATGTATATTTCTGGTATATAACAATTTTATGTATTCCAGAATTTATTTAAATCAAGCAAGAAGGCAACTTTGTTGTAGTAGTTTCTTAAATAGAAAGTTGTTCTAATTCTATTTAGGTTGCGGCGAAGTTAGTTTTTCATTTCCTGCGATTGCTGTTTAACATGATTAAAATAGGGGAAGCACCTGTTGCTTAACATAGCGATAACTTAAGTAATATTAATATCTAAAATAGGTTTATTACAGGAGTTGCTTATCTAAGTATATTTAAAGAATCGCTGGGCACTACCAGGGTATAGAAATTCTTCCGCGAAAGATATGATTTTACCAATGATTTAAAATTACGCATGGTGCAGCAATAAAACTATTCAGCCTTGCACAAGGTAATAATGTAATAGGAATGTCGGCCATGATTATGAAAAGTATCAAAACTGCTTACAGTCTATTCTCAGTGGCGGTAAAACTGCTTAAATAGGTGGTAGAGACCGTATATTAACTGGTTTGTATAATAAAAAATATTCAGCAGACTAAAATATATAAGATTTGCTAAAGGGTAGGTACATCACGCATACATGTATTCTGTTTCATTATTTACAACTTTTCTTACACTCTATCAATGGCATAAAATGTTAGTTCCGGAACAGGCCTGCAGATGTGTGGTAAACAGCTTTTTTTTTTAAAATTTCAGTCCATTTCAAGTTACGATACGGCATAAATTGATATATTTAAGTTTAGTATTCAGTTTTCAAATAAGTTATACATTCATCATATGCCCAAGCGATTGATATATTTATCGTTACTGTTTTTTTTGAATTGCTATTGTTGTATATCGCCCGTATTATCACAAATAGTAGCCGGGAAAAGATATGATAACATCAGCTTTACTAAAATACAGAATTGCGATTTTTTGCAGTATGGAACCATAGAGTCAATCATTCAGGATGACAAGGGCTTTATGTGGATTGCTACCAAAGATGGGCTGGGGCGTTATGATAGCCATGAAATTAAAATTTATCGTCCGGATAACAACAATGCGAATAGTATCAGTCATAATATTATTACTTGCCTGTTTAAGGATAGCCAAGGTACTATTTGGGCCGGAACTCCTGAAGGGCTGAATCGTTATAATTATAAGAAAGATAATTTTGATTTTTTTCGGTTATTTCCTGCACATGAAAGGGAATTGCGCAACAATAATATATATAAAATGGCCGAGAGTGCCGATGGAAAGATTTGGATAGTAACCTACACCGATGGAATAGCAATATATGATCCGGAAAGTAATTCATTTACGAATATAATGCATCAGCCCGGCATCGACAACGGTTTGTCAAGCAATAATTTAAGAACCATCCTGATTGATTCGAAGCAAAATATTTGGGTAGGTACCCGGGATAAAGGTGTTGATGTGCTTGATTATAAAAATAACAGATGGCGCCATTATTCGAGCGATAGTGCAGACCCATTTTCATTACCAAATAATGATATAAGATCCATATTTGAAGATTCAAATGGGGAGATTTGGATTGGAACCCATGGAGCGGGTTTAGCTCGATTTAATCAAGCGAATAATAATTTTAAGGTTTACCGCTCTAATCCGGATCAAATCAACTCGTTGGCAAGCAATGTAATATGGGATATCTTTGAAGACTCTAACAAAAATATTCTTGTATGTACCCAGGATGGAGGTTTGTCCCTCTACCTTAGAGGGAGCGACAGCTTTTATAATTATTTAAACGATAGAACTGATCCGCAAAGTATAAGCGGAAATGTTGTTCGTTCGATTTATGAAGATACGGCCGGAAATTTATGGTTGGGATTATTTAATGAAGGGCTTAATTTTATAAATGCGCATCAAAAAGCCTTTAATGTTATTAAAAGTAATCCTACTAAGCCCAATACGCTTAGTAATAACCAAGTGTCCTCAGTGCTTAAAGATCGAGAGGGAATACTGTGGATTGGAACAGATGGCGGTGGCCTAAATCGCTATGATGCTACTAAAAATGAGTTTAAATTACTTAAAAATGACAAGCATGATCCACACTCTTTGAGCAACGATAAACCTATTAGCTTGGCGGAAGATATAGCGGGTAATATTTGGGCCGGTGTGTATGATGGAGGATTGAATCTTATCAATAAAAAAACACTTAAGGTAAAACGATTTTTTTCAAGAGAAAATAGTAAAAGCCCTATTTATCATGTGTGGAGCCTTTTAGCCGACTCCAATAAAATTTGGGTTGGAACAAATTTAGGCTTATACACGATTGATATAAAAACGTATCAAACTAAGGCCTTTTCTTTTAACGTTCGTGATCATAAAGGGACGAATAATGGTGAGATATGGAAAATATACAAGGACAGTAAAAATAGAATTCTTTTAGCTACAAGTTCCGGTTTAAACGTCTATCACCCGGATAAAGATAGATTTGATTACTATGAGCACGATCCCAATGATAGTATTACCATCAGTAAAAATTGGATAACCGCATTTTTAGAAGATTCAAAAAAAAGAATTTGGATTGGGACGAATGGCGGAGGGCTTAACTTATGGCATGAACAAACGGATACATTTGAACCCTTTAATACCAATAATGGGCTTGTTAATAACAATGTTTTTGGAATTCTTGAAGACAGCTTAAATAACCTTTGGATTAGCACCAATAATGGATTGGTAAAATATAATTACGAAAAGAATTTATTTCATAATTACGACCTGAATGATGGTTTGCAAGGCAATCATTTTCTACCCTCCAGTTTTATGGATAAGGATGGATGGATGTATTTTGGCGGAATAAGTGGTTTAACTTATTTCAATCCTTCAAAAATTAAAGAGAATTCATTTATTCCACCCATAGTGCTTACTAACTTTAAGCTATTTAATAAAGAGGTTGACATCAATCAGGAAGATAGTCCCTTACATGAGAACATAGTAATAGCCAAATCGCTCCAACTCGATTACAATCATTCGTTTTTCAGTTTTAATTACAGTGCTCTAAACTATTCTATACCACAACGTAACAGATATAAATATAAGCTCGAAGGCTTTAATGATGACTGGATAGACGCGAATAATGAACATAGTGTAACCTTTACAAATTTAAATCCGGGTCAATATAAATTTGTGGTTATAGGCTCAAATAATGATAACGTGTGGAATGAGGAGGGGGCTTCTATCGATATAGTGGTAAAGTCTCCCTTTTATCTCTCCTGGACTTTTATATTTGGCATAGTGTTGTTGATTATGTTAATTGCTTCTTCTATTTATTACTATCGTATTACGGCGGTAAAAAAAATAAACAGTAGGTTGGAGGCTATGGTGCGCAGGCGCACTTCGCAACTACAGGAACGAAATGAAGAGATAAGTATTCAAAAAGAAGAGTTGCGCCAACAACGAGATATTGCAAATGACCAGTATGTTAAAATATTTAAACAACGTGCCGAACTCGAAATGCATAGGAGTAATCTGGAAACACTGGTTGCGCAACGCACTAAGGATCTTGTGGAAGCAAAGGTTAAAGCCGAAGAGTCCGACAAGCTCAAGTCAGCATTTTTGGCTAATATGAGCCATGAGATACGTACCCCAATGAATGCTGTTTCAGGCTTTATTAATCTTCTTAAAAACAAGTCGTTTACGGAAAAAGAGAAGTTGCATTTTATGAAGGTTATTGAAAATAGCCATCAGGTTCTTCTGCGACTTATTGATGACATCATAAGCTTGGCAAAAATAGAGTCTGGTGGAATGAATGTTGCTCCAACAAAGGTTTACCTGCAGGATTTCCTATCCGAAATGAATAGTATTTACTATTCGCAATTTGTAGAGAAACCTAAGGTTAAGTTTGTTGTTGAAAACACCTTGAGCCCAAATACAATACTCTTTACCGATGGCATTCGGCTGAACCAAATCATCTCCAATTTGCTAAATAATGCTATTAAATTTACAGAGGAAGGTACTGTTCGACTTTCAGCAACGCAAAAATCAGATCAAATAATATTTAGTGTAGAGGACACCGGTATAGGAATTAGTGAGGAGAATACGGAGAAGA
Organism: Saccharicrinis carchari; assembly: GCF_900182605.1. Taxonomy (NCBI): domain Bacteria; kingdom Pseudomonadati; phylum Bacteroidota; class Bacteroidia; order Marinilabiliales; family Marinilabiliaceae; genus Saccharicrinis; species Saccharicrinis carchari. The sequence continues at coordinate 732,382 of NZ_FXTB01000001.1, read as the reverse complement.
TTTTTGAAAGATTTTATAAGATAGAAGATGACAGCTCGCGCCTGTACAGTGGCACAGGCCTGGGATTAGCCATTGCAAAAAGTTTGTCTGAACTTTTGGGAGGTGTTTTAAGCGTTAAGTCGGAGATAGGAAAAGGGACCCAATTTACTCTTGCTTTACCCACTTCAATTATTTCATCAGAATATGAGGGAAGGCATTCGCAGCAGCCTGATGAAGCACAATCATTGCAATGGGCAAGTAAGCGTATACTAATTGTTGAAGATGAGATTTCAAATTTTAGATTTCTTCAATTCGCCCTAAAAATTAGTTGCGTACAGATATCGCATGCCATAAATGGAAAAGAAGCGGTTGATATGGTAAATAAAAATTCTTACGATCTCATACTAATGGATATACGCATGCCTTTTATGGATGGCTATGAAGCAACAAAGAAAATCAAAAGAGTTTATCCCCACCTGCCTATTATTGCTCAAACAGCCTATTCGGGTGGGACAGAACGTGAAGCATACTTTAACGCTGGTTTCGACGATTATATTACCAAGCCAATAAATACAAACCACTTGTTTGACGTCCTGAAAAAATACCTTGGATAGCCACACGTTGTAGCTGTTGAGTACTAAAACTACCGCAATACATAGTGAGCATACGTTTTATAGCAGCAGATGTAAAGCAAATGATATGTAGTGAAAGGAGAGGAGAAAATAAGGATTTGGCTGGGAAAAATGTTGTAACTAACTCAAAAGAACCTATCCTGACTTGCACGGGAAAAAATATGGTGGCAAAATGGAAGAGGATATATGTAGATATAATTTGATATCACTATTTTAACGTGTTTATAATCAGCTGAAAAAAAACTAAAAGAACCAACAGCAAAAAAGAGCTTGTCTATTCGAATAGACAAGCTCTTTTGTTGTATTTGCTATAAAAGTGATAAAGAGGCTAATAAATACGGCCTGTATTCTTTATTGTTGAATTATTCCTTAACAAATTTCAATACGGATTTTTCGTTATTAACATTAGTTATTTGAATCACGTATATTCCTGATGGGAGGGAAGCAACAGAAATTTTACCTTCTACCTTGTTTGCTCTAAGTACTTCCTGTCCGGTAAGGTTTAATATCGAAACACTTTTAATAGATGTCGGGGTGTTGATTCCTAATTCAGTTTTAGCAGGATTTGGATACAACTGAATGTTGGCTGCATTGCGTGTTTTGATTCCTGTGGCACTTGGGGTAAGGCTAAAGTCATCCAGTTCAACCTGATACGATAAAACGCCACCATTCCATATACCTACTTTTACTCCTAAAGTATAGGCTCCGCCTTCAGCAAATTGAATCGTCTTGAAATCTGCGCATGGCCATGATTGAAGGTATGTGTCCATGTTGTAACCGCTGGCGCAGCCTTGCCATGTATTTACCTGCACTATAGCGTCGTTTTCCTGCAGGTAGTCCTCACCATCTACCGGTACACTCTTATGTACAAACCACTGGCACCAAAAGGCCTCAACGGGTAAATTGCCTTTAATACGTGCATTTAGTTGGTATTCTACGCCCGCTTCTAATTGTACTGTTTGCCATACCATAACATTGGTACCTGCATTACCGCCACCGTTGGTGGCTGAGATGGTCATAACTGAATTGTTGAATGATACGGTAGTCTCTTTCCCCGGATCATTAACAATATTATTAATATTCCATGCAGTCGCATTGCTCATGTCGCCATCATTAACAACATTTTGTGCATATACACCAAACGACATAAGTGTCATAACGATTAAAAAGTAAATTTTTCTCATAAAATTTGTTTTTTAAATGATAAAATAAAATAGTTTAACGGGAACTGGGCATTTTGCCTCTCTCCTGTGACTGCAACAAACATATAAACACGATGCTGTAAGGCGCAATTTTTTTATACTGCTTTAATACTACATTGCGTTGTATTAATACGTCATAATTACGTCAATGGGTACAAGTACTTTATAGTTAGGTTGTTATTGAAATGCTTCATTGCAACTATAATTACTAATGTTGCTTTGGGATTTTAATAGTCAACTAAGTCCATGGCGAGGAAAAATCGGTACAACCTGCCCCCTCCCTTAGGGGTGGCTTCCGTTAGGTCGGTACAGATTAGCTTGACGAGAATGTATTACCAATATTTTCGCTATCGGAGAGATGTTTTTTTGGGCAGTTCCTGATGTAGCGGAACCAAAAAGAAGAATCCTCCCTGTGGCTATAACAAAGTAGAGCAAGGGAAGTAAGCGTCATCTGACATGCTTGCGCTGTATCCTTTAACCCGGAGCCTGCTCTGTTAAATTACGGAGGCTTATACCGCCGCAGGGAAACTTAAATATTATCTGATATTTTATTGAAGAAGCTGGCGAAATGTTCGTCACTGCTAATGTTTATTTTTTTTCTAAGTCTGTAACGAGCTGTTTCAATACCTCTTACTGATATGCCTTGGATATTGGCTATTTCTTTATTTGAAAGCTCCATTTTTATCAAAGCACTTAACCTCAGTTCTTTCTGTGTCAAGTCAGGGCAAACTTTTTTTAGCGACTTGAAAAAGTTTTCATGAACACGTTCAAAATGGGTTTCAAACAGTAATAAAAATTGTTCGTCATTTAAACTGGTTTCAATTCGCCTGAATAATTTTTTCAGATGTGTTTTGATGGTTTCATTTCGGGCTATATTATTTATCTCTTTGAGTTCTTTTTGTATTTCTGTCATCAATTCGTGCTTTTTTGACAATAGCATCGTATAATTAACAAGTTCTTTACTCTTATTAATAACATCTTCTTCGAGCTTTTTTTTATTTTTTAGAACGATCTGGTGTTCTTTCTCTAATTTTAGCTGATGCAGTTCAAGTTCTAAAACCCGCTGGAGTTTTCGCTCCTCTTTTTGCGTCTTTTCTTTCTCGTATCGTATAATTCTTTTTATAATATGAAGCAGCCAAAAGAGCAAGGAAATGATTGTAATAACCCAAATAAAATAGGCTGTGGGCGTTCTGTACCAAATAGGGGCAATGGTAAAATTATATTGCGTTTCGCTGCTGTACTCTCCCGACATGCTGCGGGCTTTAACCCTAAGCGTATAATTTCCGCTATTTAAATGATTAAAGTTAATGGTAGAGGCGTTTTTCCACTCACTCCAGCTCCGTTTATGTCCTTCGAGCAAATAACTGTATTGAACGTTTGTTTTATCCTGAAACAAGGGTGAAGAATAACAGAATTTGATTTCCGTGCTATTGAATGGGAGTTGCTCCGGAGTTTCTAGGCTTTCAATGGGCAACAAAAAAGTAGAATCTTTAATGGTACAGGAAATACTTGAAAACTGCAGGGCTACCGTATCCTTAGCAGCCTCCTTTTGCTCATGGTATGCAAACAAGCCCAACGACGTTCCAATTAGCACATTATTTTCTGTAATCGGGACAATGCATTCCAAACTCCTGTTGAAAGTATTTTTTAAAGACAGAAATGGAGCCCGGATTATGACAGGTGTATCCAAACTCGAATTAAAATAGGCCAGTTCGGTATCAATAATTACCCAAACAATAGCTCCTTTAGTAATAATCTGACGAATATTTTTTTCGGTTCCTAATATGGAATTTAAGCGGGCGTGAGGTTCAAAATTTTTATTGTTTTCGTTAAAACTAAAAATGCCCTTGTTGGTCGTAAACACCAATTCATCTTTCCATTGATGAACATTGACATTATAGGAAGAAGGCAAACCATTTTTATCGGTATAATGCTCTAAACTAACAATATGTGTGTGATCTGCATCAGTTTTTATCCTAAACACACCTTTGTATCCGTGGCAAATCCAATATACGTTCTTTTCATCTGTACTCATAATATCTCTGCCCGACTCCTCAAAGCCCTGAATTTTTTGCTTAAAAATAAAATTGTTTTGCTCTGTGGCTTCAATAAGTGATAAGCCATCATACTCACATATGAAATAATGCATAGGCGTATCAGTAACCGGATGTAGTTTCCATACGCCATTGTCGCTCTTAATTTGTGTTGCAGAAGTTTCGTCAATAATGAAAATCCCTCTGTCATGTGAGCATAATATCTGCTCGTTAATTACTTGTAAATGCCATGCCTGACCCTCGACACCGGGAATTTTTGTGAAATCATTCTGTGAAAAATTGTAGGGGAGCGTCTTTTCTGAAGAAACAAATACACCTTGATTGGTGGCGAGGTATAATTTATTTTTATAAAACAGGACATCGCTTATAGAGGCATTTTTAAACAAGTTGGTCAGTGGAGATTTAAGATTAACGTAGTCTAAGCCTTGATTGAGCATTATCCAAATGTTTCCTTCTTGCGATTCGTAAAGTGCCAGTACGGTATTGTCCTGCGTTTCAGGAAAATTAGTGTTGTATTTCAACCGTCCCTTATGGATGGTCCATCGTTGTATATTTTCGCTTAATGTTCCGATATAGATATCCTTGGATTTAGTTTTTATAGCACAGGTAAGCCTGTTTGTAGCATTTTTTGGCAATACTCTTGTTATCAAATGCGGGCTCGCCTGATTAAAACTCCACTCATAGATGCTTCCTTGTTTAGTGAGAATGTAAAAGCTTTGATCGTTATCGGCGGGCAGCATGGCTAAGTAGTCTTCTCCACCTAGTTTCGACGTTTCAAAAAGCTTGGTATAAGAGGTAGTTGCAACATCCAAAAGCTGAATACTTGTGTCGTCATGGATGAAAAGTTGCCCATGATGAACCTCGGAGTGGTGATAATTATTGCTTGCCTGTATAATACTAACTTTCTGATTTTGGAAGGTTATTATTTGACTAAAGCTCCTAAATATGAGTGTGTTATTGAGTTCGTGAATTGACCATATATTAGTAAAATTCCTGTTTTCGGGCCTAACCAGGTGTACCATAGATACATAATGGTATTGCCCATACATGTCGCGTTCAACTCGGCCAAATTCGTTGAAGCCTCCGGCAAAGACTACACCATCTTCCGACACAAGAAGACTTCGCACAGAGCTGTTGTTGGGTAAGTGTACTTTAGTCCAATTTTCTCCTTCAAATATCAATACGCCATCGTTATTGCCAAAATACATTACACCGTTATGATCCTGACAAGCAGCCCAAAACTGCGGATCTCCGTTATAATCTGCGTGGGAGAAATGAATTATTGGGGGAGTCCCGTTGATAACAAGTTCACCTGCCCGCAATAGGCTTTGCCCGTAAAAATGTAAAAGGAAAAACGAAAGAACTTTTAACCATTTTACCGAGGGTATGGCGTGAACTATCTTAAAGTAATCGAAAGAACTCATATTATTACTTTTCATCTTAACAGCACGGTTTCTCTTATTTAGTTTTAATGCGTAAAAATAACAGAATTATACAATTAATTGGTTCCTGTATTTATTATACCCCTGTTTTATCATTTTTCTTACACTGCCCCAATAGGTATAAACAGGATTACCGTATTCAAAAGTGAATAGTCAATTATTTAGGATATGAAATGCCTAAGTAGACTCTCCTACAGACTCTTTTGGGGCTGGTAAATCTACTATGGTGTACTGTGGTGTTTTCATAAATTTGTTTATTAGCAGTAGGAAAAATGAGGTATTGTTGGGCTAAATATACTCTTAAACAAAGGTTTACAGTTGTGGCGTAGTATAAAAGTTGCAACATTTAATCCTGACGTATATAAGACGTAGTTGTTTTTTTTGCTTGCCAACAAGTTTTAACTTTTTTTGACATGAGTAAAGTTTAATTATGGGTGTTGGAATTTACTGTGTCGTTGACCAAGCTATTACTTACTCTACCCTTACTACAAATTCCAAGACTTTTTTTTTAATTTATAATTCATTTGTATTATGAAAAAAACACTACTAATTGCATTTGGAATTTTCCTTTTGGCATTTTCAGCGTGCAATGAGCATTTAATTGTTGAGGAAATGGAAGCAGATACGTCTGTGGAAATGCTTAAGAGCGGGGGGGCTATTACTTCTGCTGACTTTTTAAAGACCAACGGAACATTTATTAGAAACAATTATGGTAATGGCTCAAATGTTTATTTGAGAGGAACCAATGCAGGAGGATGGCTTGTACAGGAAGAATGGATGTGTGCAACCAACGCTCCGGATCAGAAAACTATGATGAATACGTTTGAATCAAGATTTGGTAAAAGCGCGCGTAATAATTTGATTAGTATTTATGAAAATAATTACTGGACCAGTCAGGATTTCGATAATTGCGCCAATATGGGGATGACCGCTATCCGACTACCCTTTACCTATATGAACCTGATGAAAGACGATTGGTCTGATATCAAGACGGGTGGCTGGGACCGACTGGATTGGTTTATTGAGAATTGTCGTATACGTGGTATGTATGTCATTCTTGATCTTCATGGTGCTTTTGGTTCGCAAAACGGAATGGATCATTCAGGTGAAGTAAACGATGGATATCAGTTTTATTGGAATGATTACCATAAATCCATGACCAAGTGGTTATGGTGGCAAATTGCTAACCGTTACAAAGGGAATCCTACTGTGGCAGCTTATGATATTTTAAACGAGCCGGGTATCAAGGGCGGACTGACTACTAGTTTGCAATGGGATTTTTATGATGAGGTTTATGACGTAATCCGTAGTGTGGATTCAGATCATATTATTATTATGGAATCGTGCTGGGATGCTGCCCAACTGCCTCATCCAAACGTGTATGGATGGACTAATGTTGTTTATGAATACCATTATTATCCCTGGGACTATGTTAACGATTACAATGGGCAGGTTAATTTTGTAAATAGCAAGATAAATGACATTGCCAATGCAGGTTATAATGTGCCCACCTATGTAGGTGAATTCAATTGTTTTGGATTAGCCAATGCCTGGGAGTACACACTTAATGCTTATAATAATGAAGGATGGCATTATACATCATGGACTTACAAAGCCTTAGGCAATAATACATCGTGGGGTATATATAACCATAACCCTAGTCGTGTTGATATTTATAATAATTCTAAAAAAACCATCCGGAATAAATGGCGCAAGGTAGGTGCTTCTAATAGCTGGCGTAACAATACAGTTTACGATGCAATGGTTGAGGGACTAAAGGGTACAGCGGTTCCCAATGGGGAGTATTACTTCAAGGGAGTGAGTACCAACAAAATTATTTCGGCCGATAACGGAGGTAACGACCCACTGGTGGCTAACCGTAGTTCGTATGGAGGAGCATGGGAAACTTTTACCGTAGTGCATAACAGCGATGGCACTATTTCGCTTAAATCAGAGGCAAACGGTAAATACGTTTGTGCGGTGCACGATGAGGACAATCGCCTAATAGCCAGGAGCTCAGGAATAGGAGCCTGGGAGAAATTTTACATCGAAAAAATAACAAGTACTCAATTTGCGCTTAAGTCATCATACAATAATAAGTATGTAACAATCAACCAGGAAGCTTCAAATGTGCTATATGCAACAGCGGATGCGGTAAATCTTTGGGAAGTAATGTATATTTATAACACGGACGGAACGCAAATCATGGATTAACGATTATTGTTTCTAATATATAAAAAGAGGTTGGCTGAAAAGTTCAGGCAACCTCTTTTTTTATGCCGGGCACAGGATCCTGTATGGTGGTGAGAGTAAGCTAAAGGAATGTTTCAACGCCTAGCTTAAATTGCTTATATTTAGTATTTTAAATAAATTTTGCTATATTAGTAGAAGTTGATTGATTATTTAAGATTGAAATACCGGGGAAATTAAATGAAGTAATAGGTGAATGGAGTGGGAGCAATAGGAAATATTATTTCAACAGACCTGGTAAAAGCAAAAAACTCTATTGAAGTAGGATGAACAGCTATTAATCCGGAATTTGCCCGGGATGGAAAGTTAGACATGAACAATCCGTGTTGATACTTTGGATAGATTTTTTTGCAAGCAGGTAAATTGTTCTGATGGTATTTTATTTTACAATAATCATAGTAATTATTCATCACTAAAAAATATAAAAGCATGAAATTGATATCCAAAAAAGAAATAAACGAGTTGCACGATGTTCAGCAGGAAAACTGTATCTCTATTTTTATCCCCACACATAGAGCAGGTAAAAAGGTACTGCAACAAGAAGATGCATTAGCACTGAAAAATCAATTAAAAGAGGTTAAAATCAAGTTAGAAAAAAAAGGCATTCACGCCGATGATATTGATAACATAACGGCACCTGTTCAGCAATTAATCGATGATACTTCGTTTTGGCGCGAGCAATCAGATGGCCTGGCGATTTTTATTGCGGATGGCTTTTTAAAAATTTACAGCCTTCCCATCTATTTCAAGGAGTTTAACTACATTTCCAATTCGTTCTATTTAAAACCGTTAATGCCCATGTTTGTTGGGGATGGAAGTTTTTACTTGTTGATGCTTGAAAGAAGCAATGTGAAATTATACGAATGTACCCAACACAGCTTAACAGAAATCCGTATTGAAGATCTTATTCCTGAAACGAAACAAGACCGTGTAGGCTATGATTATGAGCAGAAAAATCTGCAGTTCAGAACGGGCCAGGGAGGATCCGGACAGGCCATGTATCATGGTCAGGAAGCAGCTACTGGTAAAAGGGAAAATGAAATTAAAAAGTATATGAGAGCCATAAACGATGGCTTGGCTCCGCTTTTTAGAGAAGAAAACAAACCTATGGTAATTGCAGCGCAAAGACCGCTTTTTGATACCTATAGGGAAGTAAATACTTACCCCAACGTGATGGAAGAAAATTTAAATGTCGATTTTAGCGATACCGACATTTTTGAAGCCCATGAGTTGGCTTGGGAGATGGTTGCTCCGGTATTCGACCAGAAAAGAAAAGATAAAATAGCACTTTTCTTTGAGGTTCAAGGAACGGGTAAAACAGCAATTGGGATAGATAAAATAATACCGGCGGCTATCGATGGCAGAATTGATGCCCTGTTTTGCGAAAATAAGTCGGATATTTTTGGTAACTACAAAGAGGAAAATAATGCAATAGTTGTTACTCAAAGCGAGGAAGTTGCCAATACAAAATCATTAATGAATGTGGCAGCGATAAAAACATTTTTAAATGGTGGCGACGTATATTTATTGGATAAGGAAGAGATGCCAAATCCTAATTCAAGAATTAATGCTTTGTACAGATATTAAAAATAGAAATGCGTTATGTGAATTACTAGCGTAGAATAGCCCAGGTGGTTGATTAGTAAGCTGTTCTGTTGGCTCGGTTATCCATCCAGCTTAACTGATGCAGCCATTTTAAGCATGGTAGCACTTATTGAAAACAGCCATTGTAGTTGTTCCCAAACCAAATGGGTCTCTTGTAAATTACGTATGGCTTCTTTGTCTTTGGAAGGCAGATTTTTAACTTCTAATAAATTAAGCTTAGGCAACAGGGGCTTAAGGTTAGGGTCAGTTTCAGCATGCACCCACTTTCCACCGCACTTATTGTTGCTTAAGCATTGGAGTACTTTCTGCAGGTTTTCGTCTATTTTATCGCTGACGATCTTAAACTGTTCGGATGCCTCTAATGTTTTATGGTGCTGTATATAGGTGCTTAGCGAAGCCAATGAAGCTAAAAACGTGTGGTTTAATACAACCAGCTCGTAAATTTCATCCGTACCCCTTTGTTTCGACATGGGCTCCTGTGTCATACGCTGAAAGGCCGAACTTAAAGCGGAAGTTCCCAGGAATGCTTTCTTACGCGCAATACGGTAGGAGGTGGGTATAGTTCCCTTATACAGGTAGTATTGCGTTATTTGATGGAGAAAATCTTTATTGGCTTTCACACTCTTTTCAATACTTTCCTTGATTTCAACAAACTCCCAGGTAGGCAAAAGCCATCGCATAGCCGCATAAGACAGTCCGGCTCCCACAAGCGTATCTACTATGCGAAATTTTATTACTGTAAAAATATCGGGCTGGAGAATAGCATAGATAAAAACTACACCTAAGGTAATAAAAGTAGCCGAAGCCCTAAAGTTCTTTTGCAGCATGGAAAGTGCAATAACCAGGGATGCCACACCCATAACCCCGTATGCATAGGAATCCCGTATCAAGAAAACCATAGCTGTGGCAATGGCTCCGCCAATAAATGTGCCAATAATACGGTCCTTAGCCCGGCGCTTTGTAAGTCCGTAGCTGGGCCGCATAATTACAATAACACTTAATAATATCCACTGCGGGTTCTGAAAGGGCTGCAGCGAACCAATGGCATATCCAATCATAAAAGTAAGTGCTAAGCGAACCGAATGCCTGAAGATAGTGGAACTAAAACTAAAGTTACGCAGCAATAGAATGGGATTATATTCCTGAAGTGCTACAAACCGTTTAGCTACTTTCCTGTCAATAGCATCTATTTCGGTACTATTGGGCTCGCCTAACAGCCATTTTATTCTTTTTATTTTTTCGAATTGCTTCTCCTGATATTCCAGTAAATTCTGAAGCATAAGATATTCTGCATAATTTAGTGTTTCACGCAACACATCTATCTCAAGCTTAATATCTTTAAAACACTGCCTTAATTTATCGTTTTTTGGCAGTTTTTTTTTGTCGGTTCCTGCCAGAGAAATCATTCGTAACTGATAAGATATTTCAAAAATAAGATGCTGAAATAACTTAATAAATTGAGGATGGTCTTTATACAATGCGTCCATTCTGTCATAGCTTCCCGGATTGGCAATTGCCGTTTCCAGCATTCCCACCAATTGCACGAATATCAGTAAGCGCTTATCCTGATAATTTGATAAACCGGAAGTTCGTCTGGAAAGGATCAAAATTTCTCTTAAAGTCTTATGGTTCTCGGTAAGCTGGCTCTGCAAACGTTGTAATTGAGCCTGTAATTTTTTATGGTCTGCATGTGGGTTAATTAACTTTCCGCGTGTCTCTAAAAATTCAGCTGTAAGCATATAAGTTTCCGACAAAAACTCTTCGGTCTCTGCCTTTGGATTTAAACGATACCAAATCATTGACAAGAGTAAATACCAAAGTCCGCCAGCACCTAACAAGGCAGCATATTGGTACACTTCAAGCACTTCGGAATCGTGGGAAAAGCTTAATACCAAAGCGATAAGCCCCGAAAAACTAACAAGCGAGGCGCGAAAACCATAGACCGAAAGGAAAGCAATGGCAAAAGTGAGTAATCCCAATAAAGGAAGCAATAACCAAAGGTCGAAATGCAGATAGCCTTTAATAAAACTGACGAGCATTATCAATGTTGCAGAAATAAGTATGCCTATTTTTGTATGTTGTGAACTACCGGTGACATCGCTGGGCGAACTCCAAAAGGCACCAAAGCTGAGTGCCAGCCCTATTTCCAGGCACCCCAGTTGTATGCCCGCTACCACAGGCAGGGTAACCGCCATTCCAACCCGCATGGCTCTTGAAAAATTAACGCTTTTCAAGAACTGTTGTAGCTCCTTAATATGCTCGTAAATAAAAGTTGTTGCAGTGCTCAAGGTAGATCGTTTTATATGCAAATATAGGATTTATTGCAAATCCCATTTATCTCAAAAAAAACAGGTGGTTTTTTCATTTTACGATGCGGTTTCCATTTTCCCCTTGTATTTCCCTTTTTTATTTTCACCATGATTAAGCAAAGCATTGGTCCCAAGGCTTTATGAGCAACTTTGTAAAGTGTGTACATTTAAATGACCGGGTAATACTAACGTATTCATTGTTACTTATTTCTTTTCATTCTTTTCTGTAGTTAAAAATGATGCACTGCGGCTTATACCGGATAAAATCCATAAGTTTGTTACATATCGTTGGTACAGGCGAAAATGCGCTTAGCGTAATACAATTATATAGAAGCCTGATCCGCCACTCAACTCAAGCGAATGGGGTCTTTAGCGGGTAATTGAAAAAACATTAAATAGGGTGAATTAAATCGCGTTTAGGGGGTGCCTCCGGAGCGCCACTTCCCCCAAAAATAATCTGTTTAAAAATTATACACTAACTTAGTTGTATATTTGTATTGTTTAAAGTAGTATACCTTGATTGCGTGAAGACCACTTCCGGAATAGTAATTTAATTAATTCTATGCTGTTTAAAATCAATTTTATAGTATTAATCACCTCCCTGTTCTGCCTTACAGCGTGTCAGGGACAATCAAAATTGCAAAATATGAATCATGAAACTAAAAAAAGCCATCCCCTTATATGTGATATAGAAACCGGAATGTGCCAAACACCCGAAGAAAATAGCCATACAGCAACACAAAGCAATATTAAAAGCAGTGCGAAATCCTTAAAACTGATTTACTTTACCGATCCTATTTGTTCTTCCTGTTGGGGCATAGAGCCACAGCTAAGGAAACTCAAATTGGAATATGGCGATGCCATTGAAATTGAATACCGGATGGGCGGCTTATTACCCGATTGGAATTACAATAGTGGCGGTATCAGCAAACCGGCAGATGTGGCACATCACTGGGACGAAGTGAGTATCCATTATGATATGCCGATTGATGGCGATTTATGGTTAGAAGATCCTTTAGATTCGTCGTACCCACCATCTATTGCATTTAAGGCAGCACAATTGCAGGATAAGGAGAAGGCCTATTGGTTTATGAGAGAAATACGTGAAATGGTGTTTTTGAAGAAGAAAAATATTGCCAAATGGAAGCACTTAGCTACTGCTGCAAAAAACGTAGGACTGGATGTTGAGCAGTTAAAAATGGATTATGAAGGAAATGCAAAAAAACTGTTCGAAGAAGATTTGCATACCGCTCAATCATTCGGTGTGCGGGGATTTCCAACCGTATTTATACAGGATGATGCAGGCAATCAGGAAATGGTGTATGGTGCACGACCTTATGCTCTGTACGAAGCGGCCATTTTAACACTTCATCCTGATATAGAAAAAAGTGAATACAACAAAAATTGGCAAACCCTCTTCTTAAAATATCCCTCGCTTACAGCAAAGGAGTTTTCGGTACTATCCGGTGTACCCAGAGTGGAAAGTGAAAAAGTATTAGATGGACTTTCCAACGAAGGAACATTGGAAAAATTATCAACAAAAAACGGGGCTGTATGGATCAATAAAAAACAATAGCTATAAATATTATGAGCAGGATTAAACTGAAGGATATCAATAAGCAATTAAACAAAGAATAAACTATACTTTCATTAATTATGTCGAATGTTAAACTGATAATAGAAGAAAGAGCCGCCAGCATAGGGAAGTTTATGGTGGGGCGTTTATTGCCTTTCCGACAAAAAAGAATGGTGGGGCCTTTCATTTACATTGACCACATGGGCCCGGTTAGATTAAGTGAACAGGAAAATTTTGATGTATTGCCGCATCCACATATCGGTCTTTCAACCCTTACCTTTTTATTTGAAGGCAGCATTATGCATCGGGATACGCTTGGCAATAGAGTGGAGATAAAGCCCGGTGCAGTAAACTGGATGACAGCAGGAAAAGGGATAGTTCACTCTGAACGCACCCCGGAGAACTTACGCAGCTCGGAAAAAACATGCACGGATTGCAAATATGGGTGGCACTGCCAAAGCAACATGAGGAAATGGATCCGGAGTTTTTTCATGTTGAGAAAGAACAGATTCCAAAGTGGACTGAGGGAGATCTGCAATTTAAGCTGGTGGCAGGTGAAGCCTTTGCCAAAAAATCACCCGTTCCGGTGTGTAGCAAGCTGTATATGATTGAAATAAAGAGTACTACAAAGCAAGTGGTCAATATTGGAGATCAGCTATATGGCGAATCGGGTTTATATATTCTGGAAGGAGCCATTGAAAGCGAGGAAAATATTTATGGGCCTAAAAAACTATTAATCGCCAGGGACAGCAAGCTTTGTGAATTTACCATGCATAAAAATAGCACCATTTATATTTTTGGTGGCTACCCGTTTCCCGAAAAGCGTTTTATTGATTGGAACTTCGTTTCAACAAGCAAAGAGCGTATTGAAGAAGCCAAACAGAAATGGGAAACACAATCCTTTCCGAAAATTAAAGGAGACGAAACAGATTTTATTCCTTATCCATCGCGTAGTAATAAGTAATGTGTATCGGTTATTTTACCTCACAGGCATAAGTAGCTTCTGTCTGTACATCGTGGATTATTTCCCGAACATGCCCTTAAGGCCTGCGCTTGTTAAATGGGTGACAGTCTCCTGCAACCAGCTTGGCATCCCCTTTTGCCATTTTGTGTTAATGCGTACAAGCGTTTACTAATCGCTGCAATAACTGCCGGATAGTTCACATACGCATTCCTCTTGCTTTGGGTTTTTTGCGCCTTTCGCCGCCTAAAGCAATAGCGGTTTTTCCCTTGCTTTTGAAGTTAATTTTATAAGTATTTACAGGTCTTTTGTTTTATCCGACTTGGCAATGGAATGGGCAGCCAAAGGGGCCGTAAGATATATAAAAACGATTACCATAAGTGCTTTTAGCCATACTGTACCAGTATTAAAAAATAAGCCTACCCCTATTATAAGCAGTAAAAGGCCAAAGGAAGTAGCTTTTGTTGTGGCGTGCAGTCGGCTGTACAAATCATTGAAGCGGATTAGGCCGATGGCAGCCAATAAAATAAATGCAGAACCTAAAAAAATGAGTGTAACCAATATAATATCTACCATTAGTTCTGTTTTAAAAAAGTGGAGATGGCAACGGTGCCTATAAACGAGATGAGTGAAATAACAATGACGATATCAAAATACATGGCCTTGTTAATTACCACGCTATATACTAAAATAAACCCCATAGTGATGGATGCCACTAAATCCATAGCCACGATCCGATCTCTCACCGTTGGCCCCTTTACAATACGCGCAAAGGCAAGAGCAAAAGCTATTAATAGCATAGCAAATGCCAAAATTATTATCAAATTATAAAATGGATATTCCATGTCTTATTCACTTATTCTTTTAATTTTATCTTGTATGCTCTTAAACTCTCTTAGCATATCGCTTTCGGAGGTTTGGTAAAGCACATGTACCCACATGTTTTTTTTGTCGTGCGTAATATCAATAGATAAGGAGCCGGGTGTCATAGAAAGTAGATTGCTAAAAAGTAACATGCCAAAATCTGACTTTAAAGTTAATGGAACTTTGATAAAGCACGGATTGACTTTTAACTTTGGCGTTAAAATATCATAAGCAATATACAAGTTGGCTTCTACCAGTTTTATCAAGTAAAACAAGATAAAGGAAATCGTATAATATAATTTTAAAAGCAACTTCATGGCATGTTATTGTTTAATACGCTATTGATGTAGGCCTGCGGATCGATAAGCTGCTTAGCTGCTTCGGCAGAGAAGTGATATACCGATTCGGCAAATAAGCCTAAAAATATGCTGCTCAAACCTAAGAGAACAGACGGTAAAAAATGTAAAAACCTCAATTGGGCAATGGTTTGTGATGGCACAATTTTATTGCTTGATACCGTTGTGGGTACATCCTTTAAAAAAGCTTCACTCCATATTTTAACCATCGAGTACAAGGTGAGCATGGCGGTGAGCACAGCCACTGCCACAATAAGATAATGATGACTTTGTATACCGGCTTTAAACAGAATAAATTTTGCGAAAAATCCGGATAGGGGAGGTACACCCATTAAAGCGAATGCGGGGAGAATAAACAGCACTGCCAGTAGTGGACTCTGCTTTATCAAGCCGCCTGTATCTTTGAGATAAAAAGTACCCTTTAATTTATTGATCATACCGGCTATTAAAAATGTGTTGGTTTTAGCGATCATATTGTGAATCATAAAAAATAGGGCTCCTGCAATGGCTAAGGGCGTAAAAATAACCAGACCCATAATCATATATCCTATTTGGCTTATAATATGATAGGAAAGGATACGCCTGATATCGTAATGTGCCGAGGCGGCCATGCCTCCAATTACCATGGTAAGGCCTGCCACCACTAACAAAAGAGTAAGCCAAAAATCCTGATCCTGAACAAAAAAGAGGGTGAAAAAACGGATGAGGACATATACACCCACCTTGGTTAGCAAGCCGGCAAAAAGAGCACTGACAGTTATATTGGGAGTATGGTACGAGGCGGGTAACCAAAAAAATAAGGGAAATACTGCCGCTTTTATTCCAAAGGCGATAAAAAACAAAGCCGTGGAGGAGTTAATTAGTATCGACTGTTCATCCTCTCGCAGTATCTGAGCCAAATGAGCCATGTTCAAAGTTCCGGTTTGGCCGTATAATAAACCCAATCCGGCTAAAAACAGCATGGATCCCAGCAGGTTTAAGGCCATGTATTTAATGCCCCCTTCCAACTGCTCTTTTGAATTTCCGATGGTGACAAGCACAAAAGACGATATAAGAATTACCTCGAACCATACATAAAGGTTAAATACATCGCCGGTTATAAAAGCACCATTAACTCCCATGGTAAGGGCAAAGAAAAATATATAAAACTTATTTTTTTTATGCGTACCAATCATAAAGCCAATGGCAAAGATGGATAGGGCAAAAACAATTAAAGATGCAACAATAAGCAGGATAGCACTCAGGTAATCCAGCACTAAGGTTATGCCCATGGGAGTCTCCCAGCCACCCATATTCAATGTTAAAATGCCATGATTTTTAACCTGTATAAACAGATACACCGCAATAGCCAGCAAGGCAGCACTGCCAATAACGCCGATGATCTGTGCCATGCGACTCGATTTGATCACTACAAATAACAGTAGGAGCAAAAAGGGTAATAATATAGGTAAAGCTATGGCTGTCATAGAACTAATTATCAGTTTTTTTTAATTGATCTAAATCATCGGTACCGGTAAGTTCAAAAAATTTGAGCTTCAGTGCCAGGGCAAAAACTACTATGCCAAAGCCTATTACAACGGCTGTTAGCACTAAGGCCTGTGGAAGTGGATCGGCTATCTCGCCTGCATTTATTACCGTATCATCAACAAAAGCAGGTTTACCCGCAACAATGCCTGAAGCCAAAAATACAATTAAGTTGGTCGCATTACTTATAAACATAATACCGATAATAAATTTTAAAATACTGCGACGCAAAACCATGTACACCCCGGCAGTATATAGTATTCCAACCAATACGGCTAATAATATTTCCATTACTTACGATTTGTTAAGATGAAAAAAAGCATTAAGGTAACCCCTATCACGGCCATAAATACCCCTACGTCGAAAAGTAGGGGTGATCCTAGTTTAAGCTCCCCCAATAAGCCCATCGGAATATTTATCCATATGCCTTTCATGAGCGCTTGAGAGGTAAAAAGACTGGGCAAAATACTGGTTAGTATTAAAGCTAAGCCGATAGTAACATATCCCTCGGGTTTAATTTTTAATTTTTTTTGAATTTGGCGCCGGTCAAAGGCGAAACTATAAAACACGATAGCAAGTGCCGCCAGAAGTCCACCAATAAAGCCACCACCCGGACTATTGTGTCCACGCCACAGGGCTATAAGGGAAAAAAATATCAATAAGCTCCTTACGTAGGGACTTGCCAATTGAAGTATCACTGAATTCATGCTTTTTTGGTTTTAAGTAAAACAAAAACACCCATAGCGGCAATAACCAGCACTGTAGCCTCACCCAAGGTATCCAGTGCCCTAAAATCTACCAATATTACATTAACCACATTTTTACCATAGGCCTTAATTAAGCTATTTTCCAACATCATATCAGATATGGGATGATTGAACTCCACATGCAAGGCTTTGAGTGCCAGTACAGCCATTGCACTGCCAAAGACAAGAGCGATTATCAAATCACGTAATCGGGTTAGTTTAGAGGATAGTGTGGCAAAACGCGGCAAACGTTGCAACACCAAAACAAACATGACTACAATAAGTGTTTCGACTAATATTTGCGTTATGGCTAAATCAACAGCGCTGTAGTAAAGGTATATTAAAGAAATACCATATCCGGTAACTCCCATGGCAATGATTGTGGCAATGCGCGATCGGGCGAGCACGGCATATAAGGTAGAGCAGGCAATGATAACAACCAAACCTGAAATATATAATGGGGTTAAACTAAATTGGCTGTCAAATACCCAGTTGCGGGTAATGTAAATCTGAAACCAAAGAAACAGAGAAGTAAATACAATTACGGTGAGAAGATAAAAGCGATGATAACCGTGCTGTAATCGTTTGGTTTTATTGGCAGAAAAATTTAAAAAATCATCTAATAATTGACTAAATATATCGGTAAACTTAATAATAAAAATACGCTTGTTAACAGACCGCCACTTTGCAAGAAAATGCTTTTTATTGAGGGCAATAATAAAAATAATCATGCCCATTATTACCGTAAATAGGCTCAGCAATAAAACATCATTAAATCCATGCCATAATTTAAGTTCCACATCAATCCATTGTTTTCGGATGCTGCTCAGTGCGGGCTCTACAAGGTAATTACCCAGTAGGTTAGGCGAGAGTCCCAAGAGCAGACTAAGCAGGGTAAGCACGCCCGGCCCCAATAAATACAGATATCCTTTTTCGTTTGGCAGCTTGGGATAGTTTTTTTGTTTACCTAAAAATACTTTAAATAAAAAGTACATGGAAATAGTAACCATAAGTATATTGCCGGCCACGCCCAATATGAGCACCAACGAGGCAATACCGGGCGATTGTACCTTGGCTTCGTAAATGAGTTCTTTACCCATAAAACCCAACATGGGTGGCAGGCCTGCCATAGATAGCAAAGCCAGAATGCTGATTATAAAGGTAATGGGCATGTGCTTATACAGTCCGCCCAGTTTAGTTAGTTCCCTTGTGCCGGTTTTTTTGTCGATTAAACCGGCAACCATAAATAATGCCGCCTTATAAAAGGCATGTACAAATAAAAACAGCATAGCCGCTTTTATCGATAGTGTGGTATCGATACCTAAAAGAAGTACCAAAATGCCCAGGGCACTGATGGTGGTGTAGGCCAGTATGGCTTTTAAATCGGTTTGTGTAACGGAAAAATAGGCTCCTAAAAAAAAGGTGATAACACCTACCAGGGTGATAATATATATCCATTCGTTTGTTCCGCCAAGCACGGGATTAAGCAATGCCAATAAAAAAACACCGGCTTTTACCATGGTTGCCGAGTGCAAATAGGCGCTCACAGGCGTTGGTGCCTGCATGGCTCCGGGTAACCAGAAGTGAAAAGGAAATTGAGCCGATTTTGTAAATGCACCTGCCAATATCAGAAGCAATCCCGGCAGGTACAACTTACTACTTTTTATAGCTTGGGCGCTCTTTAACCAATCGGCAACCGAATAACTGTCCACAATACTACCCAACAACAGAAAACCCGACAACAGCAACAAACCACCAATTGCGGTGATAAAAAGTGACTGGAAAGCAGCCTTGCGTGCCAATTCTTTTTTATGAAAGAAGCTAATGAGAAGGAATGAAAGAAAGCTGGTGAGTTCCCAAAAAACAAAAAGCTGGATTAGATTAGCCGACAGTACCAAACCTAACATGGCACCCGCAAAAAGAAAAAGGTAAAAATAAAACTTATCTGTACCCTCGTAACTTTTCATATAGGCCGATGCATACAGAAACACCAAGGTGCCAATGCCCGTTATGAGCAGGGCAAAAACTAAACTTAAACCATTCAACCAAAACGCAAGATTGAGTCCTAACTGAGGTATCCAATGAATAACAATCAATATGCCGCCTATGCTTGTTGCTTCAGATATTTTAGAAAAGAAGAAAACAAAAAATACCGCTTGAATTAAGGCTAAAATAACACCCAAATGCTTTTTTAAACGGCTGGGTATAACAAATATTCCCAAAGCGAATAACAGGTATATTAATAGTATGTATTGCATTGGCCTTAAAAATTCGGGTTACATGAGTACAGAAAAAGATGTAAGTTAAGCATCATTAGTATCATTTTAGCATTTTTTGTTTAATATTTTATAAAAATAAACCCACAGATATATGCTTCTGTTCATCGCCTTTATGTGTATTTGGTAGCTTAGATAAGCCAAATAATGTATCCTCCTTTTTTTGTGCTGGAGCTTAGGGTGTTGGTAAAGTATTCTAATTCGATTAGAAGAAGTGCACTTTTAAGTGCTATCTTTGTAATGCAACTTTTTAAGACTATAACTAAATTTTATAACAATGACAGTAATTATGTATGTTGATTTTCCTCATGCAGGACCGTTTGGAGAGGAAATGGCAAAGCAAATGTCCGGACTTGCAAAAAGTATTAACAATGAACCAGGCATGATTTGGAAAATCTGGACGCAAAATGAGGCAGATAAAACAGCTGGTGGAGTATATTTATTTAACAGCCGGGAGAATGCCGAAAAATATTTAGCTATGCACTCGGAAAGACTGAGCCAAATGGGATATTCAGAAATTCGTGGCCGCATTTTTGAAATTAACGAGCTACTTTCGAACATTAACAACGGTCCTTTTGCGCAATAATTAGTTCGAAATTAGAATGCAGAATGCCTGAAATTGGTGCAGTTAAAGGTAGCATTGCGTAATATTTGCGAAGTTATATTGTGATTAAATAAACGCTTAAGTAATTGCACGGTAGGGTTTTAGATGTAATTTATATGCCTTTAATGCGAGAAATTAATTGAGACAGTGCTGCATCCTCCACAGACCTCGATTGCGTGGATTTTTGAATATCTACCCTACCGTTTTTATCCTTAAGATAGAACTTGAAAATATAATCCGCGTTTTCATCTATACCCATTTTACCAAAACGCAAATCGGCCAGGTACAGCCCGTTTTTATCTTCATCAACATGATAATACCCTTTGGTAAAGCGGATGAGCTTTTTTAGATCTTCATTTCCTGAAATTTCCCTTAGCTTTTTTTCGTTTCGGGGGATATACATAAAATACTTGGGCTTTTCGGAGTCAAAGTTGGAGTACAAAGCCATGTAATACCCCGAATCGGTTTCGGCCATTCCCATCCATAAAAAATTGCTCAGCGGCAAAGGTGCTGTTTTAAACCTGTCATAATTAATCTGCTGCCCGGCAAACGCGGCTTTAAAAACAGTGTTTACATGCATTTTATTGGCTACCGTCGCCAACAAATAAAACGAGGTGACAAATACAGTGCTTAGGATAAGCCTTCGACGGAACAAAGAGCTGCGCTTAAAAAAAGGAATAACAAAAAGTGCAAAAATAAATGGGAGCGTATAAAATATATCTACAATGCCGATGGTGCCGAATTCAACCCTATAGTTGGAAAAAGGCAGAAAAGCACCGGTGCCGTAGGTCGTAAAGTAATCTAACAGGGGATGTGTAAAGGCCGCCCAAAATAGGAGCATAGCCCATTGGCGAACCGTTATGCTTTCTTTTTCTCGATGGATACGATGGATGAGCCAGCCAAGCGGCGGGGCCAACAAAAAGGAGAACAGCAAGGCATGGCTAAAGCCACGGTGCACAAAAAGACCATCTACCGTGTTGTACAATGGCGAAACAAGCACATCTAAATCCGGGATTAAACCACCTACAGCACCCCATAATATGGCCTTGTTCCCTGCTTTTTTGCCCAGCACTACCTCTCCAACTGCGGCGCCTAAAACTGTTTGTGTAACTAAATCCATATTGCTTTTTTACTAATGATTAAAAATCGCTTGCTTACGGTTAACTTTTTTGAAGGAATAATGTTTAATGTTTAAGGCTATTTAATTAAACATTTAAAATGAAGTTTTTAATATTTGTACTTATGGGATTAATGATACCTAAAGGGGAAACTACCCTGTTCGATTTTAATTCGCCAGAAACATCGGGGCAATGGAACATTGTAAATGATGGTGTGATGGGTGGTATATCACAAAGCAACATAACTTTAAACGCCGACGGCATAGCCACTTTCAGCGGTGAGGTATCTTTGGAAAATAAGGGTGGCTTCGCTTCCGTTAGGACTGCATTAAGTTCAATACCCCCCAAAGAATTTAAAGGTGTAATGGTGCGTTTAAAAGGAGATGGAAATATATACAACATCCGTTTCAGGACCAATCGGAGTTTCGATGGGTACGCCTATCAGGCCAAGATAAAAACTGAAAAGGAGGAATGGAAAGCGTTCAAAATTCCTTTTACCGATTTCGTGCCTGTGTACCGGGGCAGAACCCTACAAAATAAACCGCCCTTGATTTCGGGCGATATGGCGCAAATGGGTTTTTTAATTGCCGATAAGCAAGCGGGCAGCTTTGAGTTATGCCTGGATTGGATTAAATTTTATGATTAATGGTTTATTTGTTATAAAAAATCAATCCTTCATCGTATCCTAGTGTCAAGTCAGGTGTAGGGTGTCGGTTAAGCCGCCGCTATCTCTCGCCTTGTGCAAATCAACAAAAAAGTGAGCATAGCCTGAGCTACGTGAGTCTTTTTTTTGAGAAGCACAAGGCAGAAAGAGCAAGGTTTGGGCCATCAGCCTATGCTTGACTTGACACTAACGGCACAAGCCGGATATTTCGAGCGGCTGTTGCCGGAGAGGAACTTTTTAAAATATTAGCCGGTCACTACGGATAAAAGAAGATAAACAGGAATACTTCTATACTCCATTAACAGGAAAGTTGTATTTTGTGCGCTTTTCAAAAATGAAGCAAAAACAAGCATTACACAGTGCATATTAATCACAACATTTTTAAGGATGAACTATTTTGACGTGATTGTTATAGGAGCGGGACCAGCAGGGGTATTGGCAGCAGGCAGGGCAGCAGAGTTGGGCGGCAAGGTGCTGGTGCTTGAAAAAATGAAGCAGGAAGGACGTAAACTGCTTATTACAGGTAAAGGACGATGTAATATCACCAATAACTCACCTATCAGTGAATTTATAAAACATGTATATCCCGACGGACGTTTTCTGCGCCCCGCTTTTTCTCATTTTTTTTCTAAAGATATCATCGAACTGCTTAAAATGCATGGTGTTGAAGCTGTATTGAATAGTGATGGTCGTTATTTTCCGGCCGGCAATCGTTCTAAAGATGTACTAAATGCACTGTTACTATGGTTAAAGCGTTGTAGTGTAGAGATACGATGCGGTTTTAGAGTAGAAGCGTTGATCATTGAAGACAAGTCCATCAAAGGGGTTCAGGCAAACGGGCAAAAATTCATGAGCAATCATGTTATTATGGCAACAGGAGGGAAATCATACCCTAAAACCGGATCAAATGGCGAAGGGTATGAACTGGCGCGACAGGCTGGACATGCTGTTGTAAAGGTAAGGCCGGCTCTGGTAGGTCTGGAGACCGAGGGTGATGTGGCCCAAAAACTGCAAGGCCTGAACCTGAAAGATGTAAAGGCCATGGTATGGGTGAATGGCAGGAAAAAAGCAGAGGCCGTTGGAGAGATGATTTTTACGCATTTTGGCCTGTCGGGACCCATTATACTCACTTTAAGCAGAGCAGTGGTAAGTGAATTACAGGATAAAAACAAGGTCCAGGTAGTCATTGACCTGGAACCTGCGCTTGATGACAAGAAGTTGGATAACAAATTAATACACGACTTAAATAAGCATGGAAACAAAAAGCTTATTAATGTTTTTAAGCTTTGGTTACCGGCAAGTATGATTCCTGTTTATGCCGACTTGCTGAATATGGATACGGAGAAGGAATGTAATCAGGTTTCTTCAAAAGAGCGGAAAAAGATTCTCCATCTTTTAAAAAATCTCTCATTTGAAATAGCAAATCATCGCTCTTTCAACGAAGCCATCATAACATCCGGAGGCATAAGCACCAAGGAAATATATCCAAAGACAATGGAATCCAAAATTGTAAAAGGACTCTATTTTGCGGGGGAAATGATTGACCTTGATGCCGAGACGGGAGGATACAATCTGCAAATTGCCTATTCTACCGGGTGGCTGGCAGGCGAATCATGCATGAAAGCGAAAGGTGTTTTATAAAAGTTTTTCCTCCAGCCCACAATCATCTTTTGGCTATTTAGCCGTTACGTTTATCGCTTTAATTCCACAGTCAACCCATTCAGTTCTCCACTTATTGGAATTCTGTCTCAACAGTATGAATAGCTTTACAGAATTGAAATGAAAAAAATCGGATTGTATTTTTCAATCCGATTTTTTATTGACCAACTAATTATTTCTTGCCTCCTCCTTTGGAGCCGCCTTTTGAACCTCCACTAGGATTATTACCTCTTCCTCCGCCAGAAGGTTTACCTGTTGTGCTTGGTGCATTTTTGAGTCCACTTGATTTTGCCATGATTTTTAATTTTAAAGATTAATAAGTACTATTTGATTGATTACTATATTCCTATGTAAATAATTTCGCTTTGTATTTGAGCGATGATTGGATGTAAGTTTAGACGTTCACATCATTTAATTTTTTGCCATGCGATTTCTTAATTGTACTCTTGCCTTATGCTGTTTCACCAGAAAGAGTTATGTGCTTAGGTTTAGTTGTTATTTTCTCCCACTCATATTGGCCACCTCGCTCAATAAATTTATCATAATTGTAACGTACTTGTTTTAACGCTTTTAAGCCACCCACCTTATTTATAGGATCGCTATAGCCATGCTTACCGTCAACATCATCAAAAAATCGTCCCTCCGGATCAACCATGGCATAGGAGCCTATCATGGCGTCGTTTGATTCTGCCACCATATTTACAATGCCATCAAGTGTTTTGTGTTTATCTATAAAGCCGCTAAACTCATGATTGCTTACTTCAAACCTTCCTGTATTCCTATCGTTCTGTCCCTGTATAGATAAGGCTTGGAGGACCTTCCATCTTTGGGGTTTGGTGTAACGGATAAACGTATTCATATCTTCTGTTTTATTGGCATTATTAACAACGGTGTTTATTTTTAAACCATATCCATAATGTTTAATCATATTGGCCATCGATTTATAGGTATCGATGCTCATAGGTTCCTTTCCATTCACCAGGCGACCAATTTTTCTATTCGTTTCCGGATTTAGGCTATCTACGCTAATCGCTATCCAGTCAAGATGATTTTTGTTGTCTTCTAAAAAGTTACTGTTGAGTATGGAGCCATTGCTTACAATCATAGTTGTTAAACCCAAATTTTTGGCAGTTTTAATTAAATCTGGTAACCAAGGACACAGGGTAGGTTCGCCACCAGCAAAAGTGATTTTTTTGAACCCTACATTAGCTAGTTCGTGCACTACTCCTAAGGATTCTTCCCTTGTAAGATGGCCTTTGGGCAAGATGCTCTCCTTAATATCTTGAAAGGTGGCAAAGCAAAAATTGCATCGCATGTTACAGGATTTCCATAAATGAAAATTTACTGATGGTAAAATGGGATTTGATATTTCCATAGTTATATTTTTTGAATGATTAATCAAAACTAATGCTTACACAGTTGCGTATAGAGAAAAAGAAATGAACTCACAGTAAAAAGTAATGAAATGGCAATTTTGAAAGTAATAAAGGAAATATTTGTTGATGCGTTTGATGGAAATAGATATGCCATCGTGGCTCTTGTTGCCATCGTGCTATTAATTATTTCGTACCTCAGAAAGCTGTTTGTTGAAGGAGCCAATCAGGAGTTGGAAAATGAATTAGTTGATGTGAGTAAGGAATTAGAAAAAACAGCTTTTCAACTAAGTAAAACGATTGAAATTGTAAAAGGTAGAGATGTACTAGTGGAGAAGAAGAGTGGAGAGATAAAGAAGCTTATCTGTGCTAAAGATAAATTATATGCTAGCAATCAGCAACTAAATGAAGAAATAACCAAGTATCAAGAAAAGTACTCTGCTTTATACCAACAACTCAATGAAAACAATACAAAATCACAATTAAAAGAACAGCAATTTTTGGGATATAGATTGTCACCTCACCTTTTAAAAAATATAATAAACAAGGTATTTTTAGAGTCTAAAGTCAATTTTGATATCCATAGCACAAAAGCATCATTTAGTTTTTTTGGCAATAAGTATTTCTCCGCAAAACGATTAGAAAGAAATATTAAATATTTCAATAACGATTTAAACGAAAGCCTTTCATTATTGGTCGAAATACTAAATTATCTTACTTATGGTATATCTGCCGATAAGGTGCATGTTGATATGGAAATTGCTCATTTAACAAAATTTTGTAAATTAATTGAAATTAATAAAGGAATAAAAATAGAAATAGAGAATGCGATATATCAATCTGAGTTCGATATCCCGCCATCAATATTTTTCAATTTTATCGATAATGCCTTGAAACATGGATATTTCCATACAAATAAGACATTGAATGTACACCTGAGTTATGCCGATAAAATGCTCGAATATAGGGTTGTATCTCCTATACATCCGAAGATGGATAAGAAGGTCTTGGGGGGTATAGGTAATCATGATTTTGAAAAATTATTACAAAGGCATGTTAACGCTAATTTTACTATTACAAATGAAATTAAGATGAATACGTATATCGCTAAACTAAAAATTGCCATATGACTACTGTTAATTACATTGCCGTTGACGATGAACCTATTTACTTAAAACAAATAGAAGAAAACCTGCAGACGTACCCGTTTTTAACTAAGTTAGCTCTTTTGTCCGATCCTTTTGAGGCCTTAGATTTTATTATCAACAAACAACCTGATGTAATTTTTTTGGATTATGAGATGCCCGGAATATCAGGCAAAGATATTCTTCGTAAATTGGATTATGAGGCCCAAGTTATTTTTATAACAAGCCATTTTAGCCCAATTCAAGATATCATTAATCATGATGGACCAGCCATAATTCAGGGCTATCTATCAAAACCAATAAATAAAAAGGTTTTGAAAAAAATTTGTTTGAAACTTATTCCTACTAAGGAAATCCAGAAAAGCACAAGGGATAAAATAATACTTAACGATGGTATAAGAAATCAGTTTTTTATTTCAAAACATAAATTGTCCTACGTAAGCTCTGAAGGAAAATATACCAATTGGCATTTTATTGATAGTGCGCCCATAAAAGGACTTAAGATTTTATTAAAAGAAGCCGAAGATATATTGATTACGAATAACGTGAGCCACATAAGAGTAAACAAAAGCAATTTGGTTTGCGACAATGGTATTGTTCAGCGCAATACGAATGATATAATTACTCATAGCTTTGGTTCAAAGAATAACTTAGTTGAGATTGCAATTTCTGATTCTTCAAAATTTAAAAAATGGGTATCGAATGTTTTCAGATAATGCATTTAGATAGTGCTGCAGATAGTATATTCATTGAGTAAGGTATGGTAGGTCATTGCTTATCTAGCACTTTCTCCATAAAATTCCTTTAGTTCATTCATTATATTGGTTTTAAATTTTACTACGCATAAACACTCACCCCACCGCCGCTGTAGTTGCTATAGATGTGCTGATATACACTTATTGTTTTCTGGCTGACTTCCTCTTCGGTGTAGGCTTCTTGGGGCAGCCACAGGAGCCGGTTGTATATCATGCCTTTTATGGCGGCGGTTATTTGGCGGCTCTCGCGCCAGCGTTCAATCTTTAGTTTCTCTGCTTTCAGTTCGTCGATGGTTTGCTTGGCTGCTTTTTTAACTTCTTTAATGTTTGACATCCAGGAATAAAATTAGCGGGCAGGATGTCGATTTTCAGTTCAGTAATCTTTTTTTATTTTACATTTGACTTCACACTATATTAATGAGTTGAGTTTACTTGGATCAAAACCTCCTGCTCCAAACATTTTTTGTAACGATGATACAGGGCTATGAGTTCCTGTAACGCTGCATTGAAGCCCAAGGTCTCGGTGGTATTGGTTTTGTACTGTTTGTCGTACAAGGCTTTGTTGCCATACGTACGGATTAGCACCTCGATGTTTTCCGGAATAAAAAAAGAGGCCCGGCTTTGCAGGTATTGATAATACTCGTCCTTAAAGATGCGTATGCCCTCGAAGTCGAAATCGCCAAAATGCAGGTAGCTGTTGGGGATGCCCTGCAGCCAGGTTATTAAATCGTTGGATTGCGGGTAGCGACTCACAAAGAGAATGGACTCAGCATTAAATAGCTTTGCTTGCTTACGAATAAATCTGAAGTTTTCAGGGTTCTCTACGCCAACAATAAGTGTATCGGGAGGAATGGTGAACGTTTCAAAATCATGGATGTAAGTATATGCACCTTCTTGTGGCTTAATCAAAAAATCCTGGCCGTTCATTTTAGTTTTTACCGGAGAAAAGCAATTCACAAGGAAGCCTTTAAATGTTCTTCTTGCAGATGATTTGGAATCGGAGGAAGCAACAATGTTTTCGCTCCGGGAAGTCCCATGCTCCAGGTTGGCGATATAATTGTTCAGGTCGTTTATTCCCAGGTGGCTGCTTAAAAAATTAGCGATAGCCCCTGCATTTGTGGCAAATACAGTTTTCCTGCTCCTGCCTTGCAATTTCAAATGTAGTATCCCTTCCTCCAGCATCTGGTCGATAACTTTAGCTTTCAATTGGCCATGGGGTATGCTTTCGCCTTGAATCAGCAACTGTATTCTTTTCGCTATGTTGAGGGATATTTTTTCCATGCTTATTGGGCCAAAACAGGATTTGAAATAATACGTTTTATCCTTGAATTCTTATTCGCATCCTTACTTATTTTATAAATATGGCGATAATTAAGTGGGGTGCTTTCCGTAGGGGAGCCATTAATCAACAGGATGTTTCTATCGTTGGCAAAGTTTAATATTCCCTTCACGTTATTGGGATGCAGCTTGCCCACCTCGTCCATCATGCAATGCAGCTTGAAATCTTTGAACCGCCGCGAGGCCCCTTCTTTAAACACATTCAGCAGCATAATGTTAATCATGGCTTTCACCAGCACATCGGTGCCTTCCGATCCCACGTTGGACAGTTTCTCCACCCATCCGGTATCGTTGCCGTTCTCCTCCACCCGAAAGCTCAGCTCAAAGGAGTCGGCCAGGCGCACCACGGAATCGCGCGTTTGGTTTATTTCCTTCACCAACTGCCGCAGCAGCTCCACCGCCTTGCTGTTGTTTTTATCGTGGTCGGTACCCGAAAACAGGTTGCTGGCGCCCAGGCTCTGGAAGTTATCATCGTTAAAATCCTTGATTCGTTTGAGCAGCAGCACGGCCGTGTGCTTGCTGTCTTTTATGTCGAGCTCTATGTTGGTTACCGCCTCCAAAAAACGCTTGCCCTTGAAGTCGGCATTAATTTTATTGATGATTTTTTTTATCTCGCCGGTTTTCGATATCAACAAAGTGGTTTCTTTACCTACCGTGCTGATGATGTCGGCAAAACGCTCGTTGGTGCGCTTCTCGAACTCGTCGATTTTATCTTCCTCGATAAAGTCGTTCAGCTCTACGGCCCAGTTCAGGTAGGCATCGGTTTCAATCAACTTTGTAGGGAACTGAAAGATATTGCCCTCGGAAAAATGGGATAGGAACTTGTCGATACTGATCTTCAATTCCTCCTGTTTTTCTTTGCCCTGGTAGTATCGGTCGCCGATGGCATCGATCAGGAAGATGGCCGTGTACTCATTTTCGGCCGGGCTTGTATCGGGGGCAGCCTCAAATGCCCGGTAGGCCGACGACTTGGCAAAATGCTGAAATTTCTCCTCGTCGGCAGTAATTTTCCGGAGCTGCTCATCGGTGGCCTTAATCTGTTGTTGTAGGCGCGCTTCCTGCTGGGCTAAGGCTTCTTGTTGCGTGGCAAAAGTCTGCCGGAGCTGTTCCAGTTTATCCGCCAGCAGGTTTTTCTCATTTTTAAAATCCTTTTCCCGGTCGAACAGTTCCCGCTTGTCCTTCTTGTATTCACTCACCAGGTCGCGATGCTGCTCAATGTAGGCCAGCTCATTTTCTATGGTGGTCATCTGTTTCTCCAGGTCTGTAAGCCGGCCGGTGTTGGCACCCCGTTGGTTCAGCACATTGTTGCGTTCATCCTTTAGGCTTTGTATTTTCTCGTCAACCTGTGCCTGCTTTGCTGCGACCTGCGTTTCCAGTGCCGTTGTTTTTTGCTTATTCTCGGTCTGCGTTAGTTTGATGCGGCGATTCTTCTCGCGCTGTTTGTTGTCCTTTTGCTTTTGCAGTTGCCGTTTGGCCTCTTGCAGTTTGCCGGCTGCCTCGCCACGTTCCGTCACGGCTTTATCCAGGGCCTGTTGAAGCTGCTCCAACTTCTCGTCCTGCTCTTTTCGGGCCTTTTCTTCCAGCTCACTTTGGTTTAGTAGCGCCTTTTCTATCTCGCGCCCTAACTGCTCGCAGTGGTATTCGGATTGGCGCATTTCTTCCTTGAGCGCTTTGATGCCCGGCAGGTTGCGCCGCTGTAATTTATCCAGTTCTTTTTCCAGGTTTGCAGCCAACTGGTTTTCTTCACTGCGTTGCCGGATCAACGTGGCGTTCAGTTGCTCCAGCTCAAAGCGGTAATCGTCCATGGACTTCACCTTGCACTCCAAATCGCTCAGGCTGATGCTAAGGCCATACAGGGTGCTTCCCTCATCCTGCATGCTGGGCGACAAGCCATCGCGGAAGAGCAACTGCTCATCCACCACCTTGCCTATGGTTTGCTCCCAGCCCGGCTTGTGTTGGTTCAGCCATCCATAAAGCGAATCGCGGCTCTTCGTAATGCGGTCTTCGATGTCGTTGATGCGCGCTTGTGTTTCGCGTAGCGCGGCTTGTATTTTTTCGCGCTGCTGCTTGTTGTTATGTTGGGCATCGGCTTTTTCGTAATTCCATTTGCCTTGCTGCGCCTCTATTTGTTGTTTCTTGACGGGAAGCTTGTTCTCCTCCTCTTTAAGGTTCAAACGCAGGTTGCCCAAGGTATTTGCCGCCTGTACCATCTCCTGCTCATAGGGTTTTTGGTGGCGGGCCGTTAGCTGCTGTTTATCCAGGCGGTGTACCTTTTCGCCTGCCTGCCGAAGGGTGGCCTCCAGCTCTTCTATGCGGGCCCGGTGCTCCTGCTCCAGGGCGATGAGCAGCTTTTCGTATTCGCCGTTCAGGGACGAAATAAAATGCAGCTCCTCTTTTTCAATGACCACTTTTTCGGACGCCTTTTGATTGGTATAGCCTTGCATCTGCTGCGATTGCTGGGCTATCAGGGCCTCGTAGGTATGGCGGATGTCGCTAAACTGGTGGGTGAGCAGGTCGCGTTCCTTGCGCAGGGCTTCCAGCTCGGTTTTATAATCCCGGTTGCGCTCCACCCGTCGCAGTACATCATCTATATTCCTGCCCGCGTAATACTTCCGTTGTGCATCGGCCTCTTTGAGCTTGCCGTTGAGCTGGCTCACCTGATCGTTTAGCCGGTCCTTGCGTTTTTGGTAAAGGCTGCTCTCGTACTGCTGTGTTTGTTTTTCGGCTCGCAAGGCATCCTCCTGCCGGGTTTTTTGCGATATCAGTTGCGGCTTTTGCGCTTCCATGGCATCCAGCCGGTAGCGCAACTGGCCGGCCAGTGTTTCCTGCTCCCGCTTTAAATGGCGTATGGCCGAGCGCATCTCAATGGCCCTTGCGGCTTGTTTTTGTACCGATGGGTAGCGAAAGCGCCTGATGTCGTTCAGGTTGGTTTCAAAATCTTTTAAGTGATGATCGTACTGGTCCAGGTCGATGCTGATCTGCTCGTCCTCCATGGAGGAGATAATGGTTTGCTTAATCTCCGTGGCATCCAGCTTGGTATTTAAAAACACGTTTTGAATGGTGCGGTAGATGTTTTTATACTGGCGGGCCTCTAAGAGGGCATATTTTTTAAAGGTGCTTTTGCCCATAAAATTGCCGTACAGAATATCGCGGTACTGCTCAAAGCTGTTTACTATGGGCGATACATTTACGCGGGCAGCATCCAGCTTTTGGCGTGTCGCATCCCAACTGCCGTGTACCTCGCCGGCCTCGTTCATAAAATAAGCCGCTTGATAGGCCGTGTCGATAAAACGGTAGCACACCCGGTTTTGCGATTTAAAGGCCAGCACGCAGTAGGCCCCCGTTTCGCGGGCTACCTCATATACCAGGTAGGAGTTGGCATAGCGCAGGTACCAGTCGGCAAAGCTCTTTACCGTGGGCCCTTTGGGGATGCCCAGCTTGCGCGAATCGGCATTGTAAAAGTACAAAATAGCCCGCAGGATGGTGCTTTTGCCCACGCCCTGGGTACCGATGAAATGGATGTTGCCATCCAGCAGTACCTCGGCATAGGGGATGGTGGCACTGTTGATAAACACGATTTTATTCAGGTATCTCATGGTCTGTCTCTTCGCTCAGGTTAATGTTCATAATCAGGGTTTCGAGGTACTGAAAGGCAGCCAGCACTTTGTACGAATCCGAAATATCGCTCTCCAGCTCCACAAAACCGTCGCTGCGCAGGCGTTCCACCAATTTGCGGATGCCCTCCAGCTCATTGTCCGTCTGCGTGTATTTCCGGAGGGCTTTCAGCTTGCTTTTCAGGGTGGCATTCACCTTTAGGCTCACGGCTATCTCGTGGGGCTCAAAGCGATATCCCGAGCCAAAGGAAGCATCGTAGCTTTTAAAAAAATCAACGATATCGATCCAACGGAAGGCCTGCTCCAGCTTACGCGAAATATCCACCTTCTGCTCGGGACGGGTAAAATGATAGTACTCGTCGCCGGCGGTCAACAGGTAGTTTATCTCGACGAAATAATCGTACAGGTGCTCGAAGTGCTCGTCGATATAGGTATAGAGTTTTTGCATGGACGGCTTTGAGCTGTTGGAACAAATAAAACCGCCCTTGCTGAGGGCTTCAAAAACATCTTTTTTAAAATTGTGTGTTGCCATCTTTGATTATGTTTTATTTTGGATAGACCACCGAAAACTCCGTGTTTTTATGGGTAATATATTCATCGGTAAAACGAAATTCCGCTTCGTAAAGCGATATGAGCTGACAATAGCAAGTTACCATTTCCTCGAAACTCACCGGCTTGGGATAATCGTAGCGAAGCACAAAATGGAGCAGGTGATAACCCGAGGCGGCAAAATGCTGTTTCATCACCTCCATATCGATAAAAACACCCGTTTCCTGCGTATCACTGAAGAAAGAAGCGCCGATGGCGCCGGCCAGGGGCACCTTGAGCGTTACCTTGCTTTTTATCTTTTGATTGAGCGCTTGTATGAGGGCGTAGGTGTCGTCCTCCTGCAGGATGTCGAGCCCCAGCTTTAGCGGGAAGACGGGGCGGGTCTCGAAAGCCAGGGCATTCGAATTACGCAGTTGCTCCACAATATCCGACTTGGTTTCCAGCTCAAACTGATCCTTTAAATACTTTACCTGCCGTATCTTCTCCATCACCTTGCTTTGGTGCTTCACCTGGTTCAGGAAATCGATGATCTGCTTCTCCGTTTCTATCAGGTTATGCCTTGCCTCCTGCAACAGCAGGCGCAGCCCGGTGGTGATGTTTTGCAGCTCCTCGTCGCGCGCCGTCGCAAAAAAGGTGAGCTCATCGCCGCTCAGCAGTTTATCGGTACGACTAATCAGTTGTTTGATGTCGAGGCGACGCTGATCGTAGTTTTCGAGCTTCTTGATTTTGATGCGGTAGTTGGGTTCCGTTTTAAAGGCATTGTCGATATTGCGGTTCAAATCCACAATATTGCGAATACAGATAATGCCCACCTTGCGCAAGGCGCCCTTCACCAACTTCAGGTATTTGTGGCGACGGTATTCGTTGTCCTCGGCCAGATAGTAATCGATGTTTTGCTTCAACTGGGTCAGATGCTCGTTAATGAGCGAGGTGTTAATCTCCTCATTTACATCCAGTATCTGCTCAAAAAAAGTAAGGAGCTGATCGTCAATCTCCAAATAACGCCCATTGCGCACCAGGAGGCCTTTCTCTATCAGCGACTGCACCTTGCCTTCGTCCAACAGCTCAATGGCCTGCTCGTAACGGTAATCGAAGGATTTGCGTTTGCCAAACAGCTCCCCCAGCAGGTCTTTGCCCATGGTAAGGGCATTGAGCAGTTCTTTTATGGAGTGGAAGGTGTACATCTGTTCTGTTTATGTGTTGCGGCGCTTTGGCGGGCGCAGGGGCTTGCCGCGCCTGTCGAAGCAATCAATTGAACCAAATGCGAAGATAGGAATCATTTGGTAGAATTGCATCTATGGCGGTGGCTTATCTAAATCCACGCTAAGGCAGCAATGAAAGATAGGGGAGTGGCACGTACCAAAGCGCAAATAGTTTTAATAATACTCCTTGATATACGCATACGCTCTATCGAACAACAACTGGTCTTTATGTAACTTATATTTTAATAAAGCCTTGCGTAATGACTTTTGAACTTCTCTTTCTCCTGATGTGGTTGTTTGCCAACCCGGAAAGTTTACAACACGAACAATAGCATCAATATCGCTAACAATTCGCTCCACAACGGCAGGCGTTTTATCGGTTTTTAGTTCCAGAAATAATTCTGTAAGTGCCGCCTTAGGTGTTTTCTCTTGGATCTTCTGCTCTAATTTTTTTTCGGCTTGAATGGTTTCCTTGGCAATTTTACAGAGTTCTTTTACAAACTCAATGGAGGTGATGAGCCCTCTTTCCGCTTTATCTCGTAATTCCTCCAGGCGTTCGCTCAGCTTTTTAAACTTGGGATTATCGCCATGTTTTTTAAATCGCCTGATGAGTATTTTCTCCAACTTTTTGGCGTTTTTAGGATCGGGGTTATTAAATATATCTTCAATAACATCGGCATCCAATAAAAACCCTTCCAACTGATGCACCCCGCCCACATGAATATTATCATGTATTAAACGCGTAGTTTGTGCCCCTAAGGCAAACCACAGTAACTTACCGATACCATCCGACGCCGGACGAACCGATTCAAATACCTGCGACAACCATTTGTAATCGGGCTGATACACATCCAGTATCCTGTCAGGGGAGAGCGATTCCCATAGCTTAGCGAGAAACTTAAAATCGGCGGCAAAGGCATCTTTTTTATCATCGGTATTGATGGCGTTTTGTGCTAGCTCCAAACCTTCAAATCCTTCTATGGAGCGATCCACACCATTAAAATGGCTTAAAGCACTGGCCATGGCCTGTGGCAACTTTGCTTTTAGCTCCGTAAGGTTAGTGATGATATGGCGCATGGATTGCTCATCAAATTCCAGTGCTTTGGCGGCATCATCAAAAACACCAAAGTAATCCACAATCCGGCCATAATTTTTATTGGTATATAAACGGTTTGTACGACAAATAGCCTGCAATAAGGTGTGGTCTTTGATGGATTTATCCAGGTACATCGTTTGTAAAATGGGCGCATCGAAACCCGTTAATAACTTTGCCGTTACAATGATAAATTTTAACTCGGATTGGGCATCGTTAAATTCATCCACAATCTTTTCCTGCTGGCTTTTATCTATGCCCCAGTCCTTTTTAAAATCTTCGGGATCGTTGGCAGTGGTAGAAATAACCACCCTGCTTGCTTCCGTGGGGAAATACTTATCCAATTCGCGCTTGTATTGCACGCAGGCATGTCGGTCGGGCGTCACAATCATGGCTTTAAAACCATGCGGTTCCACTTTTTCCTTAAAGTGGGTAGCAATATCCGTTACAATTTTAGCCACCCGTTCGGGCGACTTGAGGAAGGCTGCCATCTTTGCGGACTTTTTGTTTAAGGCATCAGCCTCTTCATCATTCAAGGCCGATTCTTCCTTAAAATCTTCAAAAGCTTTATCGATGGTTTCCTTATCCAGATGCACTTCTACCAGGCGAGGCTCAAAATGCAAGGGCAGCGTAGCCTCATCGCGGATGGACTCCTGAAAGGTATAGCGCGACATATAACCGCCTTGGTCCTCTTTGGCACCAAAGGCCCAATAAGTGTTTTTGTCGGCTTTGTTTACAGGCGTTCCGGTTAAGCCAAATATAAAGGCATTGGGTAAGGCGGCCCGCATGGTACGTCCTAAATCGCCTTCCTGCGTTCGGTGCGCTTCATCCACCAGCACAATAATATTTTCGCGGGTATTCATATTGGGTTTGGCATCCCTAAATTTATGAATCATCGAAATGATTATTTTACGCGTATCGCGCTCCAGTAGGTTTTGTAACTCGCTAATGTTGGCCGTGGTTTCCACATTGGGGATATCAGCTGCATTAAAGGTGCCGGATATCTGCGTGTCCAGGTCGGTTCTGTCCACCAGTACAATTACCGTAGGGCTTTTGAGCTTGGGGTTTCGTCGTAGTTTTTGTGCGGCAAATACCATCAATAAGGATTTACCCGAACCTTGAAAATGCCAAATCAAACCTTTTTTAATATGGCCGTTTTCTACGCGTTCCACAATTTTATTGGCCCCGTGGTATTGCTGAAAGCGAGGAATTATTTTTATGCGTTGTTTCTTTTTATTGGAAGTAAACAACGAAAAATTGAGCAGTATATCCAATAAGCGTTGAGGGCTTAACAAGTGGTGTATTTCTTTACCTATCTCGTCCAATCCCAGGCTTTTGGCTAAAGCATCCTCATCGCCATCCAAACGCCAGGGCGCCCAAAATTGAAGTGGCGTACGAATGGCACCATAAAACAATTTTTTGCCCTCGGTGGCAAAGGATAATATATTGGATACAAACAATTGTGGGATGGCATTTTCGTAAATATCGCGCACCTCGTGGGCACCATCGAGCCAGCTGACGGATGGACGTATGGGCGTTTTTGCTTCGCCCACCACCACCGGAATACCATTTATAAACATGACTACATCCGGAATCTTGGTTTCGCGGTGATGCACCCTGAACTGATTGGTGACAAGGTAGGTGTTTTGCGACAGGTCGTCGAAATCGATAAGACGCACCGGCACATGACGGTTACCTTCGCCAAAGGGCATGGTTTTATCGCCACACATCCATTTAAAAAACTCCTCATTGGCCTTTACTAAACCTACCTGTGGCACAGCAATAAGCACGGCACGTAGTTTATAAATCACCTCATCGGCCAGCTCGGGCTTGGCCTTAATTTCGGGATTCAAACGAACCAGGGCTTCTTTTAAATGGCCCTCTAACAACACTTCGTTTACACTACGCTGTAAGTTTTGCGGCGCCACATATTTCCAGGCGGCACCATAGCTACCAGGCGGTTCAGCTGCCCGCTCGCTAGCATTTAAATTTACCCCTGTTAACTGGTGAATAATGTAGTGCTCTACGCTATTTAGTTCGTTGAAGGCCATAATTATGATTTAGTATTTGGGTAATTTTTTCTTCTACAATAGGCATGCGTTCTTCCAGCATTAGTGGGTGAATATGCGCCATTAGCACTTCTTGCATTAGGTCTTTTGAGCTTATGTTTTGAAGTTGTTTTTTTATAAAATTGGCGATGCGACTATCGTCTTGAGCCACTTCTTCTGCAATTGTGGTACGATTGTCTAAAACATAGATAATATCTTCGATGTCGTGACTGATTCTGTAATCACTGCCTCTATCGTTAAACGCTTCGAATTTGGTGGCCAAATAACACGGTGCGGAAAGAATTTTTATTTCTTGGTCTTTGGCTTTAGCAGTCCATAAATTATTGAAGCCTATTTTATACCAACGGTTTGCCGGGCCAAGCGGGCCAGCTTCGGTAGCCATAATATCTATAGGAATATCCTTGTACTTGTAACTGCAAATGGCATGGCCAAATGGATCGGGATGAAAACCAAGTGCACCTAATTGTTCTTGAACCTCTTGCCAATGGCTAAGATTGACTATGTTTAAGGCTATATCAATATCTTGCGTTGGGCGTATCTCATCTGCAGCCGGATCATCGGCGTATAAACTCACCACCGCACCACCCACAAACACCATGTTTTGCTTGATATCCTTTAAGGCTGCGGCCACTGCGGCCACTACGGCAATATTGATGGTTCTATTCTCCAAGTCCCAAACGTTTTTTAAGTGCTATTACGGCCAATTCTTTTTCTCGAGCTCTGCCTACACGCAAGGCATCTACTAAAGCCAGCAGCTCGTGTAATTTTTCGTCTTTCAAGGCCGCCTCTGGTACCGCAGGGTGCAACGGCACTATGCTATGCCCGCGAACAGTTCCTTTGCCATAAGGCCATACATAATCTTCTGTGCTTTGAATATCTGCTTTTAAAGGGCTTGCCGAATGTGAAGTTGATACACCACGCACCACAGCACCCGGTTTTTGCGGAAAAACGTAACGTAAACCGTATTGCAAAAACTCCATCAAGGCCATTTTCATGACTGTTTTACCGTTAGGAGCCAGTAAACCTGCGTATTTTGACCTGTTGAGCGACTTGCTTATTTCTGATTGACTAATGCCTAAGGCTTCTGCTAATGGTTTTTGATACCACTGCTCATTACCGTAACTCACTATTTTTAGCAGAATTACAATGTCGTGTGGACTCATTATTTGTTGCTTCATTTTCATTTATTCCATATTCGAATATGCAATATTAACCATTTGCAATCTGTTGTACAAGAAATTAAAGAGTTTTATTCTATATCGGAATATGGAATATCAGGTTGGTATTTATTTGCAATGGGCTATATTTTTTACATCCTCTTCTCTTCACCACAGATAACACAGATTTAAAATAATCGGCACAGCTCCCATCTGCTATCTGGCTTAAAATACTGCTTTATGTCTTGTTTTGTACTCATTACCGTGTAGGCCGAAGCTTTAGCGAAGGCCTAAAATATCTGATTAATTAAACTCTTTTGTAAGGCTTTGGAATTGATGATTTTAGTATTCATATTAGTTTTACTTTTTTCAAAGTTTCTCATTAGACCTAAAATTTTATCTT
The DNA here is from genome assembly GCF_900182605.1 of Saccharicrinis carchari. NCBI lineage: Bacteria > Pseudomonadati > Bacteroidota > Bacteroidia > Marinilabiliales > Marinilabiliaceae > Saccharicrinis > Saccharicrinis carchari. The sequence goes on along the minus strand of NZ_FXTB01000001.1, from coordinate 693,863 downwards.
CATCATCAACCAGCTTTACTTTATACTCTCCAATTATTTTATGACTTACTCTAGGCATTTTTGTTCCAAACCCTTTCCCTGTTACAAAATGAATAAATGGTTTACTGTGTAAATGATAAAGCACGAATTCTTTTGAAAGCTTATGAGTGTTATAAATAAGTAATTCTGTCGTAGAAACTGCTTGAAAAGTTGCAATGAAGGCTTTATCTAAATAAGGTCTTAATTTACTATAGCATAAATCACCTTCTTCAACAATATTACATTGTGCCAAAACTTCATTTGAATTACCAAATTCAATGCATGAAAAAGCACCTGACTCAATATGTTCTAGCCCGATATATCTATTAATTTTATGCGGTACTTGGCTTTTCGCTTTCTTGGGTATAAGAACTTCTGAAAGAGGGATTAATTCTCCCGAGGATTTTTCTATTTCGTTTTCAAATGCTATTTGACTTGCCTCATTCAACCTCTCCAACACCTCCCTTTCCTTCTTAATCACATCATCCATAGCCCAAAGGAGTTCGGCCAGTTGATTTTGTTGGTCTTTGGGTGGGAGGAGGAATTCGTAGTTGGCAACATCTCTCCATCTACAATGCGGATTTGTAGAGCCTATTATTACACCAGTTGTATGAGCATAAAAACTTTCACTATGAAATAAAAAAGGTATAAACTCCGGAATAATGAACTCTTCATTCGGTTCCAATGTTAATGTCTTTTCCCCACATATTCCATCAAATGAAGCTAATGCAGTTCTTCTTAAATGTGGATTCCGGGTAGGGAAGAGTATTTGCCCTTTTCTGAAAATTTTATAGAAATATGGATTTAATTCATCGCCCTTCTCTTGACTGGACCACCTTTTAATATGCAGTGACTCCTTATCCATATGTTCAACCTTCAAAAACTTATCAAATCTTTTTTTTGCATTTACTTTGTCATTCTCTTCACGCTTTGTAAAAACGTCAATAAGCTTTACCTTCTCCCAATTATTTTTATCAATCTTCAACTTCATTTTTCTAATTCATTAAATAATTGAGAAATACTATTTTTTAAAACAGAAGATGATTCTTCCCAATCTTTGTAAGCTTCTTCGAAAGGCTTAATATCACTCACTGATACTCTTGATGATTGTATATAATTTGTAACTAATAAAGAAGAATCTTTTTTTAATATTTTTTCATTTTCTACCACTTTTGCAAAACCATCGATATCCTTATAATCCTTATAAGCATTAAATATTTTCTCAATATGCTTGTCTAACAAGTGTGAGATTGTTTTTTCATCTTTAACTTCATTAAAAGCATTAATAAACAACACTTTTCCTTTCTTCTTTTCCTCTTTATTTGTTCTCCTTATCAATAAGGCAGACTCCATGGATGAGTTGTAGAAAAGGTTTTTGCCCAATGCAATTACGCAATCAACGGTATCTGTTTCAATCATCTTTTTTCGCATTTTCTTATCGTTATCACGAAAAAGAATTCCATGCGGCCAAAGTTGTACACACCTTCCATTTGATTCATCCATACTCTTATGAATATGTTGTTCAAAGGCATAATCGGCACAGCCTTGCGGAGGTGTTCCCCATAGGTTACGACCATACGGGTCGTTGGTAAAGGCTTTTTGGTCCCAGGCTTTAATACTGTAAGGTGGATTGGCCAGAATGACGTTGAATTTCTTTAATTCGTCGTTTTCTAAAAATGCTGGTTGTGCCAGGGTATCGCCCCGTACTATGCTAAACTCCTCAATGCCGTGCATAAACATATTCATACGGGCAATGGCCGAGGTAATCAGGTTAATTTCTTGTCCGTACAGTTTTAAGGTACGGTACTCTTTGCCTTCTTCCTTTAAATGCAAGGCACAGTTCAATAACAAGCCGCCGGAGCCGCAAGTAGGGTCGTACACACTTTCGCCAGGCTGCGGGTCCATTATCATGGTCATCAACTTTACCACAGTGCGGTTAGTATAAAACTCTGCTGCGGTATGTCCGCTATCGTCGGCAAACTCTTTTATCAGGTACTCGTAGGCATTGCCCAGTTTATCGTCGGCTACATTACTCAAATTGAGTTTATACTGCGAGTAATGCTCCACTAAGTTAATGAGGGTTTCATCGCTCAGTCGGTTCTTATTGGTCCAGCTGGCATCGCCAAAAATACCGTATAGGGTATCGGGGTTGGCTTTTTCAATTTCGCGCATGGCATTTTGCAGCGCCATACCCACATTGGTGGTGGTTTCGCGCACCGTGTTCCAATGGGCGTGCCGGGGCACTATAAAATGATGGTTTTCGGCAAAGGCTGCATATTCCATATCGCCATCACTCTCCTCCAGGGCTTTTTCAAACTCTTCGTCGTACACATCGCATATACGCTTAAAGAACAGCAAAGGGAAAATATATTGTTTGTAATCGCCGGCATCAATGGTACCGCGCAAGGCCGTTGCTGCACCCCAGAGATATTTTTCGAGTTGTTGTTGGGTCATATTAATTTTTTTACCACGGATTTACACAGATTTACACGGATTATTTTTCTGTGTTAATCTGCGTTATCTGTGGTGAACTTTTCAAGTATTGTTTTAAACTCTCTATCCATGCTTTTTATTTTTTACCACTGATTTACACAGATTACCACGGATTATTTATCTGCGTTATCTGCGGTGATTTTTTTTACATTACTATTCTGTTTATTCCTTTTTTCATATCCAGCACATTAAAATTCAGCAGAAGCCCTAATTTTAATCCGGAAAGTTTCAGATAGGTCATTAACTGTGCTTTATGAATCGGTGCAATTTCATCCACTGACTTTAATTCGAGTATAATCAAATTCTCAACTAATAAATCAATCCGATATCCGGCATCCAGTTTAATACCATCATATACCACGGGCAATGATTTTTGGCGCTCTACTTTTAAGCCCTCTTTCAGTAATTCATGCGCTAAACAAACTTCATAGCTCGATTCGAGCAATCCCGGACCAAGTTCTGTATGAACCTTATACACGCATCCTATAATTTTGTATGATATATCGTTTAGTTCCATCATAATATTTTTCACCACGGATTCGCACAGATTTTCACGAATTGTTATCTGTGTTAATCTGCGTTATCTGTGGTGCACCTTTCGAGTATTGCTTTATACTTTCTTTCCACGCTTCATATCTTTTACCACGGATTCGCACAGATTTTCACGGATTAATTCTGTGTTAATCTGCGTTATCTGTGGTAAACCTTTTTAGTATTGTTTTAAACTTCTCTTCCGCTTTTAAACTCTCTGCCCATGCTATCTTCAAATCACTCATGGCTTCTTCAACCGAAGGCAAATTGTCTTCAATTATCTTTTCCACATACAGCGGAATATTCAGGTTGTAATCGTTTTCTATGATGTCATCGAGGGTGGCAATCTTTACTTGATTCTCTACATCCGCATAATTACCATACCAGGAGTAAATCTGTTGCACATGGTTTGGCTCCAGGAAATTTTGAGCGCGGCCCACCCGCACCTGATTGGCAGCATCAATAAACAGTACCTTCCCTTTCTTATGGCTTTCTTTGTTTTGCTTAAAAACCATCACACAAGCCGCCAATTGGGTTCCGTAAAATATATTTGAACCTAAACCTATCACGGCTTCCAATAAATCCTGCTTTAATAATTCTTCACGAATACGTCCCTCGGCTCCTTTTCGGAAAAGCGCACCGTGCGGCAATACTACCGTCATCCGCCCGGTACTGTTCATCGATTTTATCATATGCTGTACCCAGGCCATATCGCCATTCCCTTTGGGCGGTACTCCGGCAATATTACGTCCGTAAGGGTCGTTGGCCCAGTTTTCGGCTCCCCAATCCTTTAACGAGAAAGGCGGATTAGCGATAACGCAATCAAAAGTTTTTAAACCATCGGCCACAAAAAACGCCGGGCTGCGAAGGGTGTCGCCACGATAAATCTGAAAATCTTCGATGCCATGTAAAAACATGTTCATACGTGCAATGGAACTGGATGTCAGGTTTTTCTCCTGTCCAAACAATTTTAAGGTGCGGTAATCTTCGTTGTTTTCTTTTAAATTGTCCACACATTCCAGCAACATACCTCCTGTACCACAAGCGGGGTCGTAAATGCTTTCGCCCTCATGGGGATCCAAAATAAGTCCTAAAAGATGCACCACAGAGCGGGGTGTATAAAACTCCCCGGCTTTCTTGTTGGTTAAGTCAGCAAAATGTTTTATCAGGTATTCGTAGGCATTACCCAATAAATCGGACTCAACCATGGAGTTGGCTAAAGTATATTGCGAAAAGTGCTCAATTAAATCAAGGAGCAAGCGGTCGGCGAGTTTGTTTTTGTTGCTCCATTGCGCATCGCCAAAAATACCATACAATAAATCCTGGTTAGCTTGTTCAATTCCTCGTAATGCTTTTTCAATAGCTACACCAACGTTGGTAGTTGTTTCTCTCACATCCTTCCAATGGCAACCCTCCGGTATTTCAAATCGGTGAAATTCAGGGAGCGAAGCATATTCAACATCACCATCAGACTCTTCAAGTGCTTGCTGATATTCTTCATCATAAACGTCAGATAATCGCTTAAAGAATAGCAAAGGGAAAATATATACCTTAAAATCCGAAGCATCTACCGGACCTTTTAAAATCCAGGCCGCTTTTGACAGGTATTGCTCAAGTTGGGAAAGGGTTAATTTATTTTTTGTCATATTTAATTTTCTCTTACTAACTTTTAATTCCAATGTTGTGTGTTAAAGCTATCATTTACTTTTATGGTATGTTAATGCGTCTTTTGCTCTTTGTCCTTTTGCCAGCTCATACACTTGCCCTGCTAAGCAAAGTGTCAGCAATTCTTCTTTATCAACCACAAATATCTTTGCCAGCTATATGACCTATACGCGCTTCGCTTTTCGTTCGCCAAGTTCAGTTTTGCAGATGCGTGCGGCATCCACTTTGGCTGTAAAAAGCGGATTGTGTGCCTCCTTCAATTTCAATTATCATTGGCCTAAAAAAATGCGTACTCGATTACTGTTTGTCATAATCGGACTAAAATACAAAAGAAAAGCCTATTTGGCTTTGAAAAGGGGAAATAAAGTTACCAACAGCAAGCAAGGGTTAAAAACAATAAGATGGGAGAAAAACAGATACCACAAATACAGAAAACCAGGCGCGGAAAGTAAGGGGTAGGGCAGTGGTGCGGGCAGGAGGAGTTCCTTTTTTTCATACTGTTGAACTGCTGGGTTGGCAAAAGATATAGGTTCTTTAATTGAACTACCATTTTTACTATGGGTTAACTACACCATAAACTCACACCACAGCGGAAAGTGATCCGATATCCGGTGCGATAGTTTCGACAGGGAATAATTACGGTTTATGAGCAGGTGGTCGCGGAAGTCGAAGATGCCGCCTGTATTAAATTCCAGCGCTATTTGCGATTTTCCGTGGCTGTTTTTGTACCAGCCTATCTGGTCGTACAGTTTCAGGTCTTTAAAAATGGTGCTCGGCAAATCGCGTATTTGGGGAGGTATAAACAGGCCTTTTGAAACGAAGGCATTATAAGCCGGATCGCCTTGGCGCTCTATATTAAAATCGCCGAGTGTTATCAGGCTCTGGTTCCAGCGTTTAAGTTGTTTGGCCCAGGCGTACATCCATTCGGCAATGGCTTTAAGCTCGGGAACGCGATGTGCCGAGTTGTTTCCATACAAAACATGGAGCGTCAATAGGACGAAAGTTTTATTTTTAGCCCGAAATCCTACGGCATAAGGGGTTCTGGCAAATTGCCTGTCCAGCGCATCGATCCCGATATCCTCAAGTTGTTTTCGCGGAACCACTATTTCGCAAGCCAAACCCGAGAGCTTTACCCTGGTGGTGTTGAATATAAAAGCCAATCTTTCGCCGTTGCCACGGTCGCCCTTGGTTACATCGGTCATTATAAAACTCCAATCGTCGCCCAGCATACGCAGCGTATCCCGCAGGCATTTTATATCATCCTTTACCTCCTGGACGGCGATGATATCAAAACTTTTAATTATTTCGATAATACAAAGTAAGGAATGCAAAAACGCGTTTGGGGCTGTCCTTCGGTTCGGCTACCCATTTACTTGTCAACTTACCAAATGCCCTGATATTCCATGTTGCAATAAGGATATTGTCATCTTGTTTGCCGGGGATGGTTGTATCTAAACGGATACGGAGCTTATTTATTTCGTCGGCGATGTACTGTGGAGGTGTGTCGTATATTTTAGGCATAGTATGCTGTTTTTACCGCTATTAAAGATAATGAAAATAATTCACCTTATCCCAATAAGAAAGTGATAGGGGTTCAGAAGTATATTTTACACCTTCAAATACATCGCGATAAATTATAATCGTGCTGCATTAAAGCTTAAGGGAGCTACATTGTACCGCAAAGGCGCTGCACGGAGGCTTAAAAGCACTACATAAAGCCTCAAAAGTGCTACATAAAGGGATAAAAGCACTGCACAGAGGCTTAAAGGCGACACATTGACAGATAAAATGCTGCATAATGGCTCGGGAGTGCTACGTGGAGGCACAAAAGCGACACATTGTCAGGCAAAAATGTGTTTAGTTAAATAAAATATTCAAAAAATTTCAATTATTATTTTGTTTAGAAAAATAAATATATGTAAATTGAACAACTCATTAACAAGCAAAGACACAATGATATGGCACAGTTGTGTTTAACTCCCCATGATTATAATATAGATGCCAGAAATTACGATCCATTACAGTTTAAACCATTCCGGTGCATCAAGCTGAGCTATACTTTTTCTGCCGGATTTAAAATTCAGATATTATGAACAGAACAATTGAAGCACGTCTTGAAGACGGAAGGATTTTGGTTTATGGTGTTTCGGAAGATGCATCCATAAAAGCACGCATTGCGGCAATTTACAACGACAAAAAATTGACCCATGGTACGGAACTCTATCAGGCAGCCTACGGAGCCAGTAAAGACCAGGACGTGGAAAAGAGTGAGAGTACTGCTGCAACACTTCAGTTTAACGACTTGAAGGGAAGTGTTCATGACCGGTTTATGAATATCCGTGGTGGGATAAGGTATTTTTTTAAAGCCGACCCTGCCCTGATGAACAAATTACAGATGAATAAACAGATGCCTACCAACTATGCTCAATGGCGAACTATGATTGACTTAACCTTGACGGCGATTGAAGCTCAGCCTGTTGTTCAGGAAAAGCTGACCTTAATAAATTTGCCATCCGAGCAGATTACCGCCATGAAAGCTGACCTTGCTAAACTGGAGCAGCTTAGGCTAAGCGCCGAAAAAGAGGATGGGGAAGCCCAAAGGGCCACCGTTAAAAAGCAAGAGTCGTTCGAGGAGTTTATGAATTATTGTAGCGATTTGCGTGAGTGCCTGAATTTATTTTACCATGGAAACGATCACCAGGAGCTGGAAAAGGTAGGTATTACCGTTAAGTAAAATCAATTATTGTTCGGTGGCGCCATGCCATCAGGAAAGGGATTAATTTGAAGGGGGATCAATTTGAAGTAGCTTAGTGAGAAAGGGTCGATGCCATACTGGAATCGACCCTTGGTTGTTTAGGGTAGGTGTTTGGGATTACAAAGATTAGGTAAATGGGGATGCCCATGTAAGGTAATTTGAGGGGCAATATAAAATTCAATCGATCATGCAAATCGGTTTTCTGTTAACCAATCTGTAATTCCTTATCCGCAGCCACCTCGTGGCCTGTTTAACCAAGCTGTAAATAGCTAATCCGCTGCCGTCGCACGGCTAAGCAAGCTGTAAATCCTAACCCGCTGCCGTCGCACGGCCGCACGGCTAAGCAAGCTGTAAATCATTATCCGTTGCCGTCGCGTGGCTGCTTTCCGATACAAAATTTTCTAAATGCTATCAATCAGAATTAAAAAATAAACAGATTTGTTTATAATCGAATGGTTTTGTAATTTTGAATATTTAAAACGTTGAATATGTTACCAGATATAAATAAGATAAAAGGTATTCATCCAGGAGCCATTCTAAAGCGAGAGATTAAAAAGCGAGGTCTGAAAAATAAGGATTTGGCTTTAATGGTAGATGAGCATGCTCAAACAATTAGTGCCATAATAAAAGAAAAAAGAAGTGTCAACCCTAAACTATCTATTAGGTTGGGAAAACAATTAGGGACAGAAGAAGATTACTTTATGCTTTTGCAAGCCAGTTATGATGTTAAAAAGGCTTACCTAGAAACAAGTAATAAACGAATCCCTAATCTTAAATTGATTAGAAAGGCTATTTTTTGGGATACCGATTTTGACAAAATAGATTGGTTGAAAAATAGAAGAGCTATTATAAAGCGTATTTTCGAAAGAGGCAACGATATTGAGATTCGTGAAATGTTAAATTTCTATGGTACAGCAGATGTAAAGCATGAAATACGCAATATAGGAAGCAGTTATTTAGATTCGTTTAGCAAGAATGTGGCAAAATATTTATCTTAAATTATGACTATCCATAAAGAAACAGTTTCGGATTTACTTTGGGATACTCTTATAAAATTAATGCAGTTTAAAGAACTGGATGCTTTTAGGTTGGTAGGAGGGACGTCTTTGAGTTTGCTTCTTGGGCATAGAATTTCTGTGGATATTGATTTATTTACAGATGCCGAATATAAGTCAATTGATTTTGATGAGATTGATAGTTTGTTTCTAGCAAATTTTCAATTTGTAGATTATTGCTTTGGTGGTAATGATAGCATGGGGAAATCATACCTTGTTGGTGATAATAAAGATGAAGTTATAAAAGTTGATTTGTTTTATACAGACCCGTTTCAATACGCAATTTTAGACTATAATGGTATTAGATTATCTCAATTAGAAGAGGTTGTTGCCATGAAATTAGAAATTATTGGCAATAATGGCAGAAAAAAAGACTTTTGGGATTTACACGAGCTAATGGAATCTTTTACCTGGGATGAGATGTTGAACTTTTATGAAAAAAGATACCCTTACAGTCACACCAGGGAGGAAATTATTAATAAACTAACTGATTTTAAAGAAGCGGATACCGACTTAGACCCAATTTGCTTAAAAGATAAGCATTGGGAGTTGATTAAATTAGATATAGAAGAGTCAGTTGAAAATTATGTTGGTAATTCTAAATAAATTCTCACATACATAAAAGAGGTGTTCATATAGCAAAGATGTAAAAATAAATTATTTGAAAATATTACCGCGGAAAATACTATTTAATAGATTAATCGATTGATAATTAGTGGCTATAAGAAAACGCCAAATACTACGTTATTCTCATCTTGAAAACAGTCATTTACAACAGTAAACTCCTTGATTTTCAAGACTCGAATGCCTTGTCTTTGGCGTTTTCTTATCGAGCCACACAAAATTATTCGAGTTTTCTTAGATGCACTAATTAGTTTGTTGGTGTAAATTGGTAGATGTGTTATACTTATGTATATGTTTGATTACCAATGAATTAAAGTTACTTTCCGATACAAAAGTTCTTAAAGATGTTGCCGAGCACTTCGTCGGTTTGTATTTCGCCGCCGGTAATCTGGCCGAGGAAGTATAGCACTTCGCGTATGTCCTGGGCCACAAAGTCGCCGGAGAGGCCGCTATGCAGACCTTCGAGTACGCGGCGTATGGACTCGTGCGAACGTTGCAGGGCTTCGTAATGGCGGGCGTTGGTAACGATTACCTCGTCGTTGTCAACGGCCTGCAGGTTCACGGTATCTATGAGCTCGTTCAGCAAGTTATCCACGCCGGTTTGTTTTTTGGCCGACAGGGGCACGATGGCGTCGTTGTCCGATAGTTCGGGGAACTTTTCGGGGGTGAAGCGGGCATTTGTCTCGCCGCTGTCTATCAGGTCAATCTTATTAATGGCCACCACCAATTTTTGGTCGGGGTTCATTTTTCCTTTCACCTCTGTTATGGCTTCATGAATCTTGGGGTCGGGGTCGTTGATGTCGAGCATCAGGATGACGATGGAGGCAGAGCCCATTTTGCTGTACGTACGGTTTATGCCGATGTTTTCGATGGCGTCGGTGGTTTTGCGTATGCCGGCGGTATCGATAAAGCGGAAGGTGATGCCTTTGATGTTAAGGGTGTCTTCGATGGCATCGCGGGTGGTGCCGTGGATGTCGGACACGATGGCGCGATCCTCTTGCAGGATGGTGTTAAGCAGTGTGGACTTGCCCGCATTGGTATGGCCCACGATGGCCACGGGGATACCATTTTTGATGGCGTTGCCCAGCGAAAAGGAGTTGATCAATTTGGTGAGCAGTTGTTCCACTTCGTCCACCAGGGCAATGAGTTGTGCGCGGTCTGCAAACTCCACGTCCTCTTCGCTAAAATCCAGCTCCAGCTCCACCAGCGAAATAAAATTGAGCAGTCGCTCGCGCAGGTGCACCAGCTCATTGGAGAACCCCCCTTTCATCTGTTGCAGTGCCACGCGTCGGGCCGCTTCACTTTTGGAGGCTATCAGGTCGGCCACGGCCTCGGCCTGCGACAGGTCCATCTTGCCATTGAGGAAGGCGCGTTGGGTAAACTCACCGGGCGCGGCCAGTTGGGCACCGTTCTGGATAAAGAGCTCCAGCACCTTCTGTTGAATAAAGGGTGCGCCATGGCACGATACTTCTACAGTGTCCTCGCCCGTGAAGGAATGGGGGGCTTTAAAAATACTCACCAGCACCTCGTCCAGCTCCTTGTCGCCATCCATGAGCGAACCAAAGTGAACGGTATGGGCAGCTTGGTCTATGAGCTTTTTCCCGTGGCGTATAGATTGAAACACCTTATCGCAAATAGTAATGCTATCTGGGCCCGTGAGGCGGATTACGGCAATGGCGCCGGCCCCCTGGGCGGTGGATATGGCTACGATGGTATCTTTGAGGTTTATCATAGTGATAGCTTTATGTTTGAAAATATTCAGAATCCTCAATTAAATATTGGATTTCTATATTAGCCGCAAATTTACAGAATACAATGATTAAGAAGGACTATTTGCAAAATAAATGTGTTTATGCGTAAAAGTGTTTTGTTTTTAACAAACAGAGCATGAAAGGATAATTTTAAATCCGTAGGGATGGGGATTTATTTAGTTTGTATTTTGTGCGTGAGGTTCTTTATTTGGCAAGGTTTACAACCACCCTGTCTGATATTTCGTGGCTCAATATCATCCACCCCGCCTTTAAAAGGTGGGGAATCGGTGCGTGTAATAATTTATGTGATATGAAACCTACTCCGCTGTAAATTAGATGCTTTCCTTTTTTGGCTTAGAGTTGGATAGTACGGAAGTGAAAAATGAGTGCATTTTTCACGTTAAAAAAATGAAGCGGTTTACACTCGGAGACGGCTCTTCCCCTTTTTTTTGGAAAATGGGGAAGTACTGCAACGTAGTTGCAGGGATGAGGATTTATTTAGTTTGTATTTTGTGAGCGAGGCTCTTTATTCGGCAAGGCTCACAACCACCCCGTCTGAAATTTCGTACCTCAATATCATCCACCCCTCCTTGAAAAAGGTGGGGAATCGTTGCATGTGGGATTTTGTCTGATAAGTCAAATATTCCCCCGCTGTAAATCAGTTCTTCGCTTTTCTTTTGGAGAAATAGCTTGTCGGTAGTATTTCAGTAACCGGGAAAGAACCTGTATGGCGTGTAATTTAGGTCTTTGGTGAAGTTATTAAAGGAACGCGGCTCTTCCCCTTTTTATTTGGCAAAAAAAGCCTGTCCCGCAGAATTGCGGGAGGAAGTACTACCGCATAGCGGTAGGGATGGGGATTGATACGTGTTGTCTTACTCATGGGGTGATTATTTACAGCATTTATATAATCACCCCGTGAGTAGATACCGTCATGCCGGAAGTGCTTACAGAGCGGTTTTTAGCTCTTCCGGCAGTTGCCGGAGAGTTAGGAGAGCCTGCTCTAATGATTTATGAGGGCCTATAAGCATAAACATTATTTTGCCTTGGCAGTTATCTAAAATATTCCTACTTTGTTGTGCAAAATTTTATAAGATAAAAATGACTTATGAGCGTATTAGTTACAGATAAATCGAATGTGATAGTCCAGGGATTTACCGGGAGTGAAGGCACTTTTCATGCTTCACAAATGATTGAATACGGAACCAGTGTAGTGGGAGGCGTTACGCCTGGCAAAGGCGGTACAAAACACCTGGATCTTCCGGTTTTTAATACTGTACTGGAAGCCGTAGAAAAGGTAAATGCCGACGTATCGGTTATTTTTGTACCGCCTGCCTTTGCTGCCGATGCCATTATGGAAGCGGCCGATGCGGGCATTAAAGTGGCCATTGCCATTACCGAGGGCATCCCAACGGCCGATATGGTAAAAGTGAAAGATTATTTAAAGGATAAGAATACCCGCTTGGTGGGCCCCAACTGTCCCGGCGTTATCTCGCCCGGAATGGCCAAGGTGGGTATTATGCCCGGATTTATCCATGCCAAAGGAAAAATAGGCGTGGTATCGCGTTCGGGTACCTTGACTTACGAGGCGGTGGATCAGCTTACCAAACAAGGGCTGGGACAAAGCACCTGCATAGGCATAGGCGGCGACCCCATCATCGGCACTACCACGAGGGAGGCCGTTGAGCTGTTGATGAACGATCCGGGTACCGAGGGCATCATCATGATAGGCGAAATAGGCGGTGGTATGGAAACCGAAGCTGCCTTATGGATTAAAGAACATGGCACTAAGCCGGTGGTAGGTTTCATTGCCGGTCAAACGGCACCCAAAGGACGTAGGATGGGACATGCCGGTGCCATCATCGGTGGGGCAGAAGATACCGCTGCTGCCAAGATGAAGGTGATGAAGGAATGTGGCATTCATGTGGTGGAATCACCTGCAGAATTGGGCATTACTATGAAAAGAGCACTGGAAAAACAAACGGTGTAAAAATAAAAAAAACCACTCTTAATTTTAAGAGTGGTTTTTTTGTGGAGCTGCAGGGTTTCGAACCCTGGTCCAGTCAAGGAAGCCATATGCTTTCTACATGCTTAGCTCTGACTTGATTTTCGAGCAACGGCTGGATCAAAGCCACCGACCGCTACCTTATCTTCTTTATTTAAACCTTGACGCGAAGCAAGCCAAGGCCGATTCCCGATTTTCCAGCACCTCCATGTCGAACCGCCTCAGGACGATAGCATTCGGGAGGTGTCTTGTTCCGGCATCTTATACCGGACGAGTGCTTAACCTACTATACTTCGGTTACGCAGCAAGAGCGTAGTTATTTTCGCCAATTAAAAAGTTGAAACCCAGGATTAAAGAGCCGGAATTCCTGTGCTCTGCATGCTTACATACCACTTTCGCCTGCTGTCAAGTCCAAGTCAGCCCCATGGTAGTATTGTTAAGGGCACAAAGATAACAATTAATGACGGATTAAAAAAAATGTCACGGTCAATAACATCCATAATCCTGCATAATGGAGGTATTATTCTTTGTTCCTTTATTGTATCTACTTTATTTATTTAGGCACCCCCAGTTTAGTTAGTATTTGATTCAGCAAACACCACTTGGTTATGGACGATTGTAACAGGTTGAGGCCTACAAATCCGGTCAGGAACAGCCAGTTGATATTTACATAAATGGTTAAAACAATGCTGGCCAATATAAAAATACCGGCTACAGCTCTTACTACTCTTTCTTGCATAATTTTATGGTTTTAATGATTTTTTTTATCCATATGGTGTACCTAACCGTACGTATTACTCCTTAATAATAAAACTGAGCAACTTACTAAAGCATATCCTCAATGTTCAGGATGTGCGCATTGATATTACAGTCGGGCATTTCTTGTTTGCAATGGTCCAGCTCTTTCAGGATGTTTTTGGCCTGTTCTTCGCTTACCACTGTAAAGAAGGCTACGTTTTGTATGGTGGGGGCATTACTGCCAAACCAGTTACCGGCACGGTGAGGCGCTTTATCCGGTTTGATAACACCAGTTACGTCAAACATATTGTATGATTTTACATTTTGATGGCTGAAAAACTGCTCCAGCCTTTCGCGATATTCCGCTACTGCGATAGCTACTAATAGTTTCATTTTTTTTGAGATTTAAAATTAAGTTGCAAGTACAAAGTTTAAAGTTTTATAGGTCAGTAGATAAATACCTACATTCATATCACTATTAAAGCGAGTCATAGGATTTTTATAAAAAAGCTAATTATAACTAGCCTCGGGATTTATCCCGGGGTACCTAAATTACATTTACATCGGGCTTTAACCCAACCTTATATTTATTGGGCTGAGCTAAAAAAGAGGGGTTAAAACCCCTTCCCAAAGCCGAAGCTAATGGGAAGGGTAAAACTCACTCGTACTCAAATTAATCTTTTGTATCAGGTTCTGTTGTTTCTGTTTCTGTTTTTACCATTACTTTTGCCGCCTCTTTATTTTTAGCAGCCTTGTTCTCTACCATATAATAAACCAGCGGAACAATCAGTAGGGTTAAAAAGGTGGATGCTATACTTCCGCCCATCAGTGAAATAGCCAGGCCCTGGAAAATGGGGTCGAACAAAATAACTACTGCGCCTATCACCACCGTACCCGCAGTTAATAGGATAGGGGTTGTACGAACGGCACCGGCCTCAATAACAGCTTCCTTAAGGGGTGCTCCCTCGGCCAGCCGTATGTTCACAAAATCGATGAGCAGTATGGCGTTACGTACCATAATACCCGCCAGTGCAATCATACCTATCATGGAGGTGGCGGTAAAAAAGGCGTTCAACATCCAATGTCCTATCAGGATACCTACCAGCGACAGGGGAATGGAAATCATCATCACAAAGGGTACTTTCAGGTTTTGGAACCAGCCCACTATTAACATGTAAATGATAAGGAGCACCACGGCAAAGGCCGTTCCCAAATCGCGGAATACCTCGTAGGTAATTTGCCATTCGCCATCCCATTTTAAACCAAACTCGCTTTCCGAAAAAGGCTGTGCGCTATAGTATTCACTTATCTCGTAACCTTTGGGCAATTGTATCTCGTCCATGCGGTCCGAGATGTCCATGATGGCATACACAGGACTTTCCAGTGTTCCGGCCACGTCGGCGGTAACAAACACTACTTGCTTTTGGTTTTTACGGTATATGCTTTTTGCTTTGATGGTTTTTTTAATGTTTACCAAATCGCCTATAGCCACCATATTTCCGTTTTGCGACATCAGATTTATCTTTTTTAAATCCTGGATGCCGGTACGGTCTTCCTCTGCCATGCGCAGGGTGATGCCCACCTGGTCGTGGTCGTTTTCGGCGTATAGATGCGTTGCCGTGGCACCTCTCAGGTTCATGCTGATGGCATGTACGATTTGTTGAGGGGCAATGCCTGCCAGCATGGCTTTTTCCTTGTCCACATCAAAACGGTATTCCTCCTGATCGCTTTCCATCATCCAGTCTACATCCACCACACTCTCGGTTGTTTTAAACAACTCCTTGACCTGACGGGCAATATCTTTTTGTGCTTCGTAATCGGGACCGTAAATTTCCGCTACCATAGTTGACATTACCGGCGGACCGGGCGGTACTTCAACCACTTTTACATTGGCATTAAATTTTTTACCAATTTCCTGCAATCCCGGTCGCAGTTGTTTGGCTATGTCGTGACTTTGCAGGCTCCTTTCGTTTTTGGAAACCAGATTCACTTGTATATCGGCTACATTGGAACCCCTGCGCAGGTCGTAATGACGCACCAGGCCGTTAAAGTTGATGGGTGCCGAGGTGCCCACATAGGTTTGATAGTTGGTAACCAGCTCATGTTCGCGCAGGTAAGTCGCCAGTTCCTTGGTAACATTGGCCGTTTGCTCCAGGGTTGTGCCCTCGGGCATGTCAATTACCACCTGAAACTCATTTTTATTGTCGAAGGGCAATATTTTTACGGTTACCACTTTAAACATAAACAAGCTTACCGAACCAAATAACAATAGCGTAACACCTATAATGAACACCCATCGTTTCATGGCATTGTCAATCATGGGGCGCATGGTTTTGTTATAAAGTTTGTAGATCAGTGAATCTTCCAGGGAGTAGTTTTTTTGGCTATCATTGGAATCATCATGTTTTAACAAACGATAGGCCAACCAAGGCGTTATCATTAGTGCCACCAGTAGCGAGAATATCATGGCAATGGAGGCGCCAATAGGCATGGGACTCATGTAGGGTCCCATCATACCCGAAACAAATATCATGGGTATAACCGCAGCTATCACCGTAAACGTGGCCAGTATGGTAGGGTTGCCTACCTCGTCGATGGATTTAAGTGCTGCCTGAAAAAAGGGTAATTGCCTCATTTTAAAGTGGCGGTGCATGTTTTCGGCAATAATAATGGAGTCGTCCACTACGATACCGGTTACAAACACCAGTGCAAATAGGGTAATGCGGTTCAGGGTGTAATCTAAAAAGTAATAACTGAACATGGTGAGGGCAAAGGTAATGGGCACCGAGATAAACACCACCAATCCGCCCCGCCATCCCATGGCCAGCATCACCACTATGGTTACCGCTATAATAGCGCCCAAAAGGTGCATCAGCAATTCCGATACTTTTTCCGAAGCCGTTTCGCCGTAGTTGCGGGTTACCTCAACATGTATGTCGGCGGGCAACAGTTCGCCTTGCAGTATCTCTATTTTATCCTCAATCAGTTCGGCCAGGCGCATGGCATCGGCACCTCTTCGTTTGGCTATCGATATGGTTACCGCACCGTATTCGCCGGGATGAATTTCCTTGTTTTCGCTGGCTTGACCGTATCCGAAGGAAACGTAGGAATCAGGTATGGATGGGCCGTCCTCCACAGTGGCCACCTGATGTAAATAAATAGGACTGTTTTGGTTTACACCTATCACCAGGTTGCTCACTTCCTCGGCAGTTTGTAAAAATTTGCCGGTGCTTACCGCATACTCATTGTTGTTTTGGTTAAAGGATCCCGACGAAAACTGGGTGTTGGATACCTCTAACTGTTGGGCTATCATCAGGGGGTCTACCTGGTAAGCGGTCATTTTGTCTCTGTTCAGGATAACCTGTATCTCACGGTTTCTTCCGCCCAATATTTTGGTTTCAGCTATGTCGGTTATTTTTTCTATCTCCGAGTTTAGTTCCTGTGCTACCCGTTTTAACTGGAAGTCGCTGTAATTCTCACTCCACAGGGTTAGCCCCACTACCGGAACATCGTCGATAGACCTTGTTTTAATCAGCGGGAGCGTGATACCGGCCGGCATACGATCCATATTTTTCATCAGCTCGTTGTATAGTTTCACCAAGCTGCGCTCTACATCTTCGCCCACGTAAAACTGCACGATTAGCATGGCCTGCTCGGGCATGGCCTGCGAATAAACATACTCCACGCCAGTTACGTTAGAGATAATTTTTTCTATCGGCTTTACTATTTTCGATTCTACCTCTTCGGGGCTTGCACCGGGATAGCCCACAAATATATCGGCTATAGGCACATCTATCTGCGGTTCTTCCTCGCGGGGGGTAAGGTACGAACTGTACATACCTATTATCACGAACGCGACCATTAACAAGGGGGTCAGCTTCGAGTTTATAAACATTCGGGCCAAAGACCCTGCAAATCCTGTTTTCATATAGTTGAAATTATGAAATTAGTATCAACACGTAAGCGTCAAGTATCAAGATGGATGGATATTTTTTATTTCGCTAAAGCGAAAGGACATCCAATTGATAGGTATGTGCTTTATCTTGATAGTTTCATTATTATGTGTTCTTGATTATTTATATTTGATACTCATATCCTGCTACCTGCTACTTTATTATTTAAGCTCCAGGCGCATTCCGTCGTGCAATCGCACCTCGCTATTTAGTATTAATCGGTCGCCCACGGATAAGCCCGATAGGATTTCTATCCTTTGGTCGATGCTTTTGCCCAGTCGCACCCAGCGGAGCAATGCTGTATTAGATTCGCTAACGGTCCATATACCTGTTAACTGTCCGCGGTGTACAATTAATGCTTTAGGTACCATTATTTTTTTTGTGTCGCCTTTGGACAATGTAACCTGGGCAAACATTCCGCTCCGTAACTCTTTTAACTGCCGCGCATTGGGCATAAGCAGTATCTTGGTTTCGAATTGGGCACCCGATAGCCTGCTGGAGGTGCTCACCGCGCTTACAACTCCCTGTATAAGCTGTTCCACATTTTTTACATTTACGTACACGGTATCGTTTGTTGCAATCAGGTCAATTTCCGATTCCGGTATTCTTGTAATCACCTCAAATGTTCCGGGTCCCTCCACAGCAATGAGTGGCATTCCCGGGTTGGCCATGTCGCCGGCATCAACAAATAAGTTGGTTACCACACCTGTATAGGGTGCACGTATATTGGCATAAGTCATCATTTCTTCCACCTCGGCCCTGGCCTTTTGTGCCGCATTGAGTCTGGCTTGCATCATATCCAGGTGGGTGGTAATATCGTCCAGTTCTTTTTTTGTGGCACTCTTGGTTTCGTAGAGTGCACTTATCCTGTTGTAATCCGCCTCTGCATTTTTGAGTCCGGCGCTTACCTCAACAATGTTGGCTTCTACCTGGCTTTTTTTGGCCATGATATCGTTGCTGCGGATCGACAGTAATAATTGTCCTTTCTTTACTTTGTTGCCTTCACTTACATATACCTTGTCAATTTGCCCCATGATGCGGGTACTCAAGGTTGATTTTTTAAGTGAGGATACCGTTCCCGAATACTGATAAGTGTTGGGAACCGGCGAAGCCACTACCTGAGATGTGCGCACGGGAACACCTGTTTCCCGGTCGGTTTCTTTTTTATCGTTGCCACAGCCTTGGAGGAGCATTGCCCCGGCTATTAAAAGCATGAATGTGTTTGAAAGATTCATAGTTATTTTGAGTTTTTATTATTTACGAAATAAATTGTTGTACGCTTTTTAGTGTATGAAAGAAAACTTTTTAGTTGGCTCTAAGCCCTAAAGAGGAATTAGCTCTCCACGGGGAGTTATCGTTCTCCCTTTAGGGAGCTAGAGGGTATTTAAAAGAGAATTGTTCCGTTTTCTCATAGCCACTACTTATTGGCCTCTGAGGAAAGCAACTCGTACTTAAAAACGGATACGTTATAATTGTAAATGGCGTTCAGATGTTTCAGTTCGTTCTCGGCGGTTTTGGCTTCGGCCATTAAAAGATCCGAGGTGCGTTCCATACCTTCCTTATAACGATTTGTGCGGATACGCAAGGATTCCTGTGCCTGTTTTACTGCTGTCCGGTACGTAAGTAGTTGGCTTTGGTTTACGGTTATGTCGCGTTTGGCCTGCATCAGTTCCATGTTACCTTTGTTCAGGTACTCGTGGTATTCAATTTCGGATCGGATAAATTCGGCTTTTGATTTATTGAATTTACCCAGATTACGACCACCGTTGAAGAGTTTCCAGGTGAGGTTGATGCCTACCATCCAACTGTCGGCATCGAATCCGCCAAAATCGGCATCGTACATATTATACATGCCAAAAGCATTGATGCGCGGGGCAAAGCTAAAAGCACCACTTTTTTTCATCATATGGCGCGCTTGCATGCCATATTGCATGGCCAGCACATCGGCCCGGTTACTTACATTATCCATTCCTGCCAGTGAAAAACTAACTTGTTCGATGGAATCGGTCACCTCTAAGGGGAGGTTAATATCCCTTCCAATTAAAAAGTTGAGTGTTTCTTGTATTGATTTCTCTTGATTTTCGGTCGCTTTCATTTCCGCATCCAGCTCCAGCTTCCTCACTTTAATAGCCAACAAATCGGCCTCTTTCATATAGCCTTGCTCCAAATTGTCCTCACCTATACGTAAATACGCGTCCGATGCTTTCAATGCTTTTTTTACTACTGCTTTTCGCGCTTTGGCCAATTGCAGCGCATAATAGGTTTGTTTAATAATAAAATGGATGTGTGCCTGGGTGTATTCACTTTTCAGCTCCATGGCTTTTACTTTTTTGGCAGCGGCGCTTTTACCCATCCAGGCATCCACGTTTATTAATGGTTGCTCCACTTTTATTTGCGTATGAAAGTTGTTTATGGTGCCCGGATCGTTTAACAGAGCAGGATTAAAATCGGCCTGCGTTACCGTGGCTTGCTGCAACTTAAAACCGAATGCGTTAAGCGGATCAGTGGTAGCATAATAGGTGTTGGATAGTTCAACCGAAGGCAGATACATGGCATTGGCCTGCTGGTTATCGGCCCGGGCGCTTTTTAAATCGGCCATGCTCTTTAGTATCTCACTGTTATTATTGTTGGCCATAGTTAATATTTGGTCGAGTGTAAAAACATGGCTCGTGTCACCCTTTTGCGCCTTTGTTGGTGGTAGCGCTCCCAGATAAAAGATAAGGGTGGCTAATAGAATTCCTTTTATTTGCATAGTCATACTCAGATTTACTGTTTGTTTATATGATTTGATGGGACAAATATAAATTCAATAATTGATATATGCAAATAATTAGATATGTAGATGGGTTGTTTTTTAAAAAATTAGTAGCATCCTAAGCGAAGCTTCGCGTGCTTTTATTGTTATAACCTTGTAGTTGCCTAATAATGAGTAGCTATTGCTTTTTCTTCCTTTCATGTTGCTCCGCCTTTTTT
Organism: Saccharicrinis carchari; assembly: GCF_900182605.1. Classification (NCBI taxonomy): domain Bacteria; kingdom Pseudomonadati; phylum Bacteroidota; class Bacteroidia; order Marinilabiliales; family Marinilabiliaceae; genus Saccharicrinis; species Saccharicrinis carchari. The sequence goes on along the minus strand of NZ_FXTB01000001.1, from coordinate 673,305 downwards.
ACCAGATATTCAAAAATACCCAAAAAGGTATTTATGTCATTAGCGATAAAACCTTCGGGATGAAACTGAACGCTATATACCTGGTCGGAATCTGTTTTTTCCATGGCCTCCACCACGCCATCAACGGATGTGGCCGTTACCTTAAACCCGGGTGCTACATCTTTAACGGCTTGATGATGAAAGGAATTGACAGCAATGTGTTGTGTGCCAATTTGCTGATGGAGCAAGGAGTTTTGCTCTATACGGATGCTGTGTGTTCCATAATTGGCAGCTGCATTTTGCCTATGTTTAACCCGCGCATCTTTTACCTGTGAGGGGATATCCTGATACAGCGTTCCACCAAAGGCCACGTTAATTACCTGATGACCTCTGCATATACCTAAAAGCGGGATATTACGTTCCACTGCCAAGCGAGCCAGAGCTACATCAAACGAATCGCGCCGCGGAGCGATGCCACCCAATGCGGGCAGTGGCTCTTCGCCGTACCATTTTAAAGGATCCACGTCTTCTCCTCCTGTAAGGATAAGGGCATCTATGTTATCGAGCATCCGCTTAAGCAATTCGTGGTCGTGGGTGATGGGAAGTATCATGGGTACACCGCCTGCCCTGATCACCGCCTGAACATAGGTGAGGGGCACCGATGTAGAGGTGCCACCCCCCGAAGTAGAAGATAAGCCTATGATGGGTTTTTGCAGGTCTTGCGCGTAAGCCGGCAACACCAGCAGAAGCAATAAAAAGTAGGAGAGGGCTCGTTTCATATGGTTTATATTTTAAATGGTCCGATGATTACCTGCTATCAAGCTTAAAGGTTCAAGCTGATGAAAGTCCAGCAAACGAAGACCTATTAATATCCCGGATTTTGGTGTAAATTCGGGTTTGCATAAATCTCGGATTGGGGCAAAGGAAATAATTCCTGATAGGGCTCAATACCTAACTCTTGTTGACTTATGTTATTACGTTTAAGGAATGCAAAATACGAAAATTCACCTTTCAATTCTACTTTCCAGGTCTGTTTAAGTAACAATTCAAAATTGCTGATTGTTGCATTAGCCATTTTATTTCGTTTTCTAATCATATTGAGGTATGCAAGCCCCTGCTGCTTATCGTTTATGCGGTAGTTACATTCCGCAGCCAAAAGTAATATTTCGCTGTATCGCGAAATTGGAAGGAAATCAATATTCTCTACATAATTAACATACAAATTGTTGCTTTGTCTCATGTCAAAAGCATAAATAAGCTCGGTACTCAGCTCACTTTTGGTATCCGAAGCATTTGTATTAAGGGCATAATTGGCGCTATCTATAATGTAATTAATATATTGTAATGCCTTATGATATGCTCCTCGTTGCATATGTATTTTAGCCAATAGTGCTGCAGGAACATCGCGCGAGGGATATATGTGTTTGTCGGCGCTTTGTGCAGGAAACAGCTTATACGCTTCTGAAAGCTCATTTTCAAGTTTATCCAAAATTTCCGTCTCGCTCAATTGGGGGATGTTGAATGCCTCATCCATATTAACAACACGATCAACATAAGGAACATTGCCCCAGAGGATAGCCAGCTGGTAGTAAATCATTGCTCTTAAATTACCAAAAATAGTTTTATAAACAGGTGAGTAATGTTCGTTACCGATTATACGGATGAATGTATTAATTTGATTGATGGCTGCATAACTGCGACCCCAAGCGGTTTGAAGTACACTTGTGCCAATCACATTGGAATGGTTGTAAAAAGGATAGAAAAGATGGTAACCGGGCTCTGGGTAGCTTCTGCTATAAAATGCCTCCATGGCATAAAGGTTGTCGGTGGCTTTGCGCAGAGATAACAGTAAGCCATGACTATGTTGTTTTACCGTTTCGGTCACCTCAAATTTATCCATATCTCCCTCCTGCCTTAACACAAGAGTTGAAGAAAACAGACCATTGCTACTGTAGACGGTGATGGATGAATCATTCATAAAAGCGCTCGATGCCGGTTCAATCTTAATATTCAGTGTGTTATCCTCAATATTGAGTGTTCTGGTAAGATTCATGTCTTTTGTGCCTATCCCCATCTTAAAAGTGCTGGGCTCAATAAGCACTAAAGACTCTTCTTGATTTTGGGGTCCCTTAAAATTATAGCGCAAATTTGCCCTGATCTTCACAGAAAAGTCTCCACCCTCTTTGCCAATTCTTAAAGTGTCTGTTTCGAACGCAAGATGTTTTTCTTCATTGGGATTGCCCATTTCGTTGCCGGCAATACCATCACCATCCCAATCTACAAAGTAGTTTAAATCTTTAACAGTTATCTGCTCTCCAATTGAGGTATAACGATTGACAAGATTTTTTGCGATAGCATCCAACTTAAGACTACTAGCGTTGGACCATAGCTCCTGCTTGTTTTTCTCGGAAAAAGCACCGTCCACTTTAAGTTGTGCCTGCAGTTCTGCCATGTATTCGGTGAAGCTACCTTCCGCTCTATCTTTGAGCAATGTTGCCGAAACAACAATTAATGCAGCCGCTTGATCCGTGCCAGATACCACGGAAAAAGTTATTGCGTCCTTATCACTGAATTGTTGTAAGGCAAAGGCTTTCATTACCTCCATTTGCGCTTGCACGTAGGCATCCGAAAAGGACTTCCCTTTCGCAAAAAGTGCTATAATTCTGTCTCTCATTAAGTGAGTTATGATATTTACATTTACCGAGGATTTATTTCTTAAATCCACCACCGATCGTAATGTAATTTGCGAATCAGATAACTCACCACTGAATTCATTATAAAAATAACCCTGTGCCACCAACTCTATAAAAGGTGATGCCAGTTCTATTTGTCCTAAATTAAAGCTCCCGCTATTGTCGGTAATACTGGCCGTAAAGCTACGACCTGTAGGACTAAGGTCGGCAGTTAATTCGTACACATTTATTTGCGAACCTTTAACAAATGGTCCTTTTTCAACTCTACCGCTAACTTGGTATTCTTCCGGAGAAAGCGCACTTGGTTCATTATCCTTATTACAGGCAAGTGCAAACATAACCAAACAAGAGAGTAGCAAAGGAAAAAAAATAGTTTTCATAGCAGCGCTTATATTAATGGTTTAACCACATTAAATTACGTCACTATTATATTAGAATACTATGACACATGTCAATCCCTTATATATCATACTTTTAAAAATGAGCTAAGGTTAAATTATATTACATTTGCGCCTTGATATAGCTTAACTGTAAGTTTCTAATCTCACCTATAAATCCATTTTTAGCATCCCCTATTTTCTCTAAAGGGAAGGTGAGAGTTTGCTGAAAATTGAACCCCTTGGGCAGGCCTTCGGTTTTTTTGTAGGCCGTTAAATGATCTGTTTTTTTTCCATCTACATAAAGCGTAACACTTTTATAATCGCCAACCAATCGGATGGTTTGCCAACGGTTGTTATTGGGTATAAAATTAAAGGTATAGGTATAACCATCGCGCGAAAATCCTAATTTCTCCGAACCATTGGTGTTAACGCTCAAAGTTCCATAGCTACTCTGAAAAAGGATCGCATTATTTTTGTTGTTGTTTTTGGGTTTAATATCAAACGACAGGTCATAATTGTATCCTAAATCTGTTCCTCCAAGGATCACCTCTTTCTTACCATTAAAACTTATTGCCTTATTGCCTAATTTGGCGGCAATAGCCTGTAGCTCATGCTGGCTATAAATACCGCTTAAATTTACATCAGGGCCGTCGGAAGAATTATGAGCCAATAGTTGGTATGCTTCAAAGGATTTGGCAGGTGCTACTTTCCAATTTTTCGATCCCATTACTTTTATGGCAGGCATAGTGCGGTAATGAACGTCTAATTGAGAAATTCCATTTTCACAAATGTCATTCCACACGGCAAAAGTTGAGCCCAATAGTCCCGGTTGAAAGTTGGGTAAGGTGACCACGCTATTCACTTTTTCGGGTCTGTAATTGGTATAAAGCCATTGCGTATCTAAGAAATCTCTATAGTAACCCGCCGCTGGCACTATATACAACCAGGTGTCGGGTGTAGATATTATTCTGAAACCATCTGCAAGCATTTTTTCGGCATTCACCCAATCTTTACTCCAGGCATTCATCACTGCATTCCCGGCAGGTTTAACTTCGGTTAATGGCTTGTCTTTGAGCCACTCTAATCCGCCCCAGAGTCGTGGCGTTTTACCTGAATTGGCAATGTAATTGATATAATAATTGGTAAATTCACGAAAGCGCTTTGCCTGGTTATTATCCACATCTCGGCCTTTGCCTTCTTTTATATACTCATCAGTACCAATGTGCACATCGGGACCTATAAAAACAGGATTATCACCCTTAATATATTCGTCAAAAAGCTGATTGAAAAAACGATAGATATGGGGCAGTTTTTCATCATCAAGTATAGCCAAATGATCATCAGCATAAGGTGCCGAGGCTTTCAGATCAGGATTATAACGTGTAAACGCCAGGGAGTGGGCAGGAATATCAATTTCGGGAATTACATTAACACCGTATTGCATGCCCAGGCGTTGCAGGTCGCGAAATTCTTCTTTTGTATAATGCCCGTCTTTTGCTGCCAAACCGGGGTAAGTATCACTTTGCAGGCGGAAGGCTGCATAGGTTTTCGACCAGTCGTTATCGTAGTAGGCTTTAAAACCATTGTCGTTTAAGTGAACATGAAATTCATTCATCTTATAATACGACAGAATTTTTACATAGTCTCTTAAATAATCTATCGTAAAAAATTTCCGGCCAACATCTAACATAAATCCACGATTCGGAAAATCAGGATAGTCTGTAATAATGCCGCAGGGGATAGTTTTTTCATGGTTTTTGGCTAGTTGTAACAGGGTACGTGTTGCCCAAAATACACCGTTTCGGGAAGCGCCCTGAATGGTGATACCGGTATTGGTATCCAGTTCCAGCGTATAGGCTTCTGTATTTTTAAGTGCTGTGTGGCTGTAGCTGATGAGAATTTCATTTTTTGACGCGGCTTTTAGGGCAGATGTAGCGGATATGCTGGCATTAATTTGTAACATACTTTGCAACTCCTCCTTTAACTGTGTGGCAATGAGCATCAAGCTGTCGTTTTTACCGGTATGAACCTTTATTTGTATAGAACCAGGTAAGGTGTAGTTTCCGTTTTTGGCAACAAACTGTTGCACCTCGGGGATTACTTTTAGTGCAGTTACCTGCCCAAATAAATTAGGTGAAGAAATAAATACTAGCAGTAAATACAGCTTGATTTTTAATAGGTAAGTAAGATTTTTCATACTGAAGAATATTGGTAAAAAATAATGTACTTCGTTTCAGTTCTAAATTAAAAGCATTTCGTTTCCAAAATAAGTGTTTATAGCGTTTAAAACAAAATTTTGTATGGGAAGCATAAGTTGTTCGATCGTGGTAATTATAGCTTAAAATTGTTGTTAAAAGAAATAAAGTTTGTTTTTCATTATTTATGCCTATTACAAGTTGCTTTGTGAGCAGGCCAGTAAATGTAGGGATGCCGTGCCGGGGATTTTAAAGAAATATAGCACTCCGAACCGGTAGCACAAGCTGGCCAATTGGGGATACCGACATCAACGAGTTGGAGAACGGTGGTACGGAAAATTTTCCGCTTCGCATAGTTATAAGCTATACCAGATATATTCGTCTGGGAATAGGTGCATATAAGCTTAAAAAAGATAGAGCGGATAGCCCGGCTCGCAGGGAAACGTCCGAATAACTTTAAATATTGGGGTATTGTTTGGTGCTGGCCATAAAAAACAATAGTCGGCAATACCGCATTGGTTAGGTATAGGTTGTTGTGCTGCAATATATCCGAAGGAAGCTTTTATGTTTTTTATTCCAATTGCGCTTTATGGGTTTAGGCGCCCAAATCAACTATTTGTGGGGTCTTCATTATCCTGTCTGATAAATCGTTTAATTTATGGTGCCAACGGTCTGCCGCAACCACTATTTGAGCTTTTTTAACGCCATCGGCAATGCGATAAATGATGGCATGGTAGCGGTTGGTTATCAGGCTGTCGGCATCGTCTAGCACAATCAGGTTAATTTTGGTCATGGGTACGCCGTTGATGTTAATCAATTCAGTTAATCTTTTCAGCGTACATATCAGCACGTCCAGTCCATCGTACACTTCGTCTTTTTGGTATTGGATGATGCCTTTGTCGAATGCCACAAAAGTGCGCAGTTGGCATTCCTTGCCCAGGGTAGCAAATTGCGCTTCCATTTCAAATGCTTTTTCCTTGCTTGAGGTGATGATAATAGCGCGGGGTGCCTCTTCAAATGGTTTTTTCAACTGCTGGATGGTACCCATGACCAGCGCAGTGCTTTTGCCAGATCCGGCGGGGGAGAGGAGGAGCAGATCGGCCCCTGATTTAATTTTAGGTATCGCTTGTTCCTGAATTGCTCTGGGCGCCTTGTCGAAACCGGCATTGATGATTCCGGAAACCAGTTCCGGTATTAGCTTTTTTAATTTCATGGTATGTCGGCAGTAAGGAGGAGAGCGGAGTCCGCCGCTAAGCAGCGGAATTAAAGTAGCTTGTGCATAAGCACTTTGTGATCTCCTGATGTTGATAAAAAACGGATTATCTGTTTAGGCTACGCCCCATTTGTACCATTTTAATGGCGGTTACAGCGGCCTCATCGCCCTTATTGCCGTGTTTGCCACCGGCCCTGTCTAAGGCTTGCTGTTGGTCGAGCGTGGTAAGCAGGCCAAAAATAAATGGTACATTATAATCTAAATTTAATTGGGTGATACCCTGTGTAACACCGTTGCACACAAAATCAAAATGTGGTGTTTCGCCCTGAATAACGCATCCTAAGCAAATAACCGCGTCCACATCGGTGCATTCGGCCATGTATTTGCTCCCCTTGGTAAGCTCAAAGCTGCCAGGAACATATTTTTTAATAATATTGTTGGGGTTGGCACCGTTTAGCACTAAGGTATTATAAGCACCCTGGTACAGTGCTTCGGTTATTTCTTCGTTCCACTCAGATACTACAATACCAAATTTCATATTGGCTGCCGATGGCACATTGCTTTTGTTGTAATCCGAAAGGTTTTTTAAATTGGTTGCCATAAAATTAAATTTTGGATATAAAATTAAAAAAGGTTGCCAATACTGGCAACCCTTTCTATGGAGTTTTTTATTTTATTGATTATTTGCTGGCCAAAATGTTGGCACGGGTAATGTATTTATCTATGCTGCGTGCTTCCATGGACGATGAGTAATCGTCTTTAATTTTTTGGTAGGCCTTTAGCGCATCGCTATATTTATTCTGCTCTTCGTACAGCAAACCCAATTTTAATAAATAGGTAGGCGCTATAATTGAATTATCAATACCAGAAGCGCTCTTGTAGTTACTTATGGCTGCGTCCACATCGCCGTTTTCGAGGTAGGCATCGCCAAGCGCACCTTTGGCCGTTGCGTCGAGTAATTCATCCGAGCTCGAAAAGCTGTTTAAATACTCGATGGCATCCTCATACTGCCCCAGGTTCAGAAACGATACACCCGCATAATACTTAGCCAGTTTTCCGGGTTTTGTCATGCCGTACTCATCGGCTATGTCCAAAAAGCCCATGTTCATACCGTCGCCATTTAAAGCTAAATTAAAACTGTCTTTTTCAAAATAATTTTGTGCGGGGAACATATCCACCTGAGCCTGTTGGGCACGTGGGGCAAAATATAATTTTTTTGCTGCCCAGTATCCGCCAATTACAACAATAACGGCAAACATAACAATAGTCAGAAGTTTTTGATTGTCCTCAATAAACTGTTCTGTTTTACTTAACGCTTGCTCAACGTTTTCCATGCTAGACTCCGTAGCATAATCCTTTTTCTTATTCGACATGAATTATTATTTAATATTGCAACGCAAATGTAGTTGTTTTGTGAAAATTTCAAAATACGTAACTGCATTTCTTTGCATCTTTCGATAAAATCATTGATAAAACAGGCATTTTGAGCAGTTTATATTTTTAATTACAGCCGGATATGAATGTGGCGTAAGGGTGTAATGTTGTTTTTTACACGGAATAAAATCAAAACCAAAGCGGATTGGTTTTCTGCCGGTTTAAAAGGAGCCGGTGGTGTGGAAACCTTAAAAGCCAGGTGTTTTTTCTAATAATATCTCCTGATGCGATAGCTGTTGACTCTCGTAATTAGCTTACCGTACTGTTAAACGACAAGAAATACCGACTTTTTGAAGCCATTGGCCCTGGTTTCTTTTTTAGCACCTAATCGCTTACTTCCTTGACCTATTCTACACAACTATATCTGTAGCAAGAATTGCAAAATAAGTAAAAAAAATATTCTTAAAAATCCTTTAAAGTCAAGCTATTGGAGTGATTCAATAGAATAGACTATTTGGTCGTTCCATTTATTTTTTCTTATTTTGTCGCATAGAAACAATAATTACTTCTTGCCGTAATCTTTTCAATTTTTTAATATATATCAAGAATTTTTTATGCAAAAAAAAGAACTAACCAAACCAATGGTTAAGTGTTTAACAATGCTATTGGGTCTGTTTGTAATGGTAAATACCTCCAACGCTCAACAAAGCGAAAATTCATTTAAAATAGGAGGAGCGGTTCGCTTTAACCTGATGAATAAAAGCTGGGTAGAAAACAAAACACAGCCCGAAATGACCTGGGATACCTGGCGGCTCAATGTAGATGGTAGCCAGGGAGGTATCGATTTTAGTTTTGAATATCGTTTTTACCCTACGTTTGACACGCATTTTATTCATCACGGTTATCTGGGCTATGGATTAAGTGATGACTTATATATGAAATTAGGGGTGGTGCAGGTGCCTTTTGGTATCAGTAAATTCGCATCGCATTCCTGGTGGTTTCAAGGCCAATACTATTTTGGATTGGAAGACGACTACGATATGGGTATTAAATTTGATTACGCCGGTATTGATAAACTGGATTTAAACTTTGCTTACTTTCGTCAGGCCGAACCCGAGGGACCTTCTGCCGGAGGGGTAACTTATGGGAATGCCGGCGCAGGAAGATATTCCTACGATATAACGCCGGGATCCGTAATGATAGATGGCGAAACGGTTCAGGCAAGTATCCGAGAGTTAAACCAGTTTAATTTACGTGCCGCGTATCATTTAAGCCAAGCCCTAGAAGTTGGGGCATCGGCGCAAGTGGGTGGCATTTACAACTCAATACACAATGAATCGGAGTGGAGTACAGCTGTTGCTGCGCACCTTGTGGCTGACTGGGGTAAAGGATGGAACTTTAAAGGCTCATGGATAAGCCATAACTACAAAGCAAAAGCCGATGACGGACGAGTGCTAGACATTGTTCCTATGGGTGCTTACGGATCGTCGTACGGCGTTATGGCTAAAGCCAATACTTATGCTGCCGGAATTGCAAAAACGGTTAAAACTGACTTTGGACCCATAAAAAGTCTGCAGTTTTATGTAGATTACACCTATGTTGATAAAACAAAGGCCGACTTTGAAGATATGCAGCATTTAGTGCCCGGTGTTTTGATATCGGCAGGACCTGTTTATACCTATGTTGACTATGCGATGGGTAAAAATCAGCCTTGGTTAAATTCAAGTTTTGGCAAGGGCTTGGGTGCAGGCGATCCGAATGCGGAATGGAACAAGCGTTTTAATGTTAATATAGGTTATTATTTTTAATGTGTTGAAACTTACACGATATTTTTCGTGTCTAAATTCAACAAAAAAATAATGTGATGAGTAATAAAATTACTATAGAAAACCTCTCGCTCATTTTTGGCAAAAACAAGGCCAGGGCCACCAAAATGATTGAAGAGGGCAAAAGCAAAAGCGAGATACTTAGTAAAACGGGATGTAACGTGGCCGTTCGAAATGCCAATCTTTCGATAGCACAAGGCGAGATATATGTGGTGATGGGACTTTCCGGTAGCGGAAAATCCACCCTCCTCCGGTGTATCAATAGGTTGATAGAACCCACTATGGGTAAAGTGTTTGTAGATGATAAGGAAATAACCAAAATGGACAGCAAGGAACTCCTTAATGCAAGAAGAAAAGAGCTGGCCATGGTATTTCAGCATTTCGGACTTTTGCCCCACCGCTCAGTGATGAGTAATGTAGCTTTTGGCTTAGAACTGCAGGGACAGCCTAAGGAACAAAGAGAAAAACATGCCCGCGATACCATTGAGATGGTGGGCCTAAAAGGCTACGAAGATTTAAAAGTGAGTGAGCTCTCAGGAGGCATGCAGCAAAGGGTTGGGCTGGCCCGTGGGCTGGCTAATGACCCTAAGGTATTGCTTATGGATGAGGCGTTTTCGGCATTGGATCCATTGATAAGGGCACAGATGCAGGACGAACTGCTTCTATTGCAGGAAACAATGAAAAAAACTATTGTTTTTATTACACACGACCTCGAAGAGGCCATTAAGTTGGGCGACAAAATTGCAATAATGAAAGATGGCGAGGTGGTTCAGATAGGTACACCAGAGGAAATTGTTACCAACCCGGCGGATGATTATGTGAAGTCGTTTGTTGAAAATGTGGATCGTACCAAAATTACCACCGCAAGCTCGATCATGTTCTCAAAACCCAAATTGGCACGACTTAAAAAGGACGGTCCCTCGCTGGTATTAAAAACCATGCGCGAGAACGGTACCAACATTCTACCCGTGGTTAGAACCAACAGGACTTTTTTAGGCTTTATCCATATTGAGGATGTACTGAAGTTAAAAAATGAGGGCGCAAAAAGTATTGAGACCGCTGTTAAGGAAACGGTGATGTGTGTTTCGCCCGATACGCTTATTCAGGATATGTTACCTTTATTAAGTAAAACCAACCATGCCATACCGGTTGTGGACGAATCGAACTATCTAATGGGTGTGGTGAGTCTTACCTCGCTGATTGCCGAAACCACCGGGAAAGATAAAGGAGAAATTAACAGTATCATTCAAAAGGCAATAGAATTATGATTTTAGGAGAATATATTGAAGACGCTATCAATTGGCTCACGGAGAACTTTTCGGGAGTGTTTGAGGGTATAAGCGATTTTGTATCGGCACTGGTAAGTGGTATTGAGGCATTTTGGCTGTGGACACCCTTTTATATTGTTATAGCACTGTTTACCGTACTGGCCTATTGGAAAGCCGGCAGATCAACAGCCTTATTTACCTTGTTGGGACTTGTGTACATTTATTTTGCGGGTTTCTGGGACGAGACCATGCAAACCTTGGCTTTGGTGCTGGCATCGGCGATAATGGCGTTGGCAATGGGTATACCCCTGGGAATATGGAGTGCGAAAAATAAAGCGGTTAATAGCATTGTACGCCCGGTGTTGGATTTTATGCAGACCATGCCGGCCTTTGTGTATTTAATCCCCGCCGTGTTGTTTTTTGGTTTGGGTACCGTTCCGGGAGCTTTTGCCACTATTATTTTTGCCATGCCACCTGTAGTACGCCTTACAACACTCGGTATATTGCAAGTTCCTGAGGATATTGTGGAGGCTACTACCGCTTTTGGCGCTACCCCAAGTCAATTGTTGTTTAAAGTACAGATACCCCTAGCTATGCCTACTATATTGGCGGGTATAAACCAAACCATAATGATGGCTCTTTCTATGGTGGTTATTGCCAGTATGATTGGAGCCAAAGGATTGGGAGTGATAGTGCTGCAAGGTATTAGCCAGCTAAAAATTGGTTTAGGTTTTGAAAGTGGTTTGGCTGTGGTGCTGTTGGCCATTATTCTGGACAGGATTACCCAAAGCCTGGGTAAGAAAAATGGCTGATACAGCCATAGGTAAAGTTTTATACACTTATACAATAGCATTAGAAATGATAAAACGATCCCCCGAACAAGGCGGCAAGCTATAAGAAAAGCTGCTGATATAACCTGTACCGTATAACGGAGGTGTTAAGTATTTTCTGGCGGGTTTTATCGAAACGAAGCTCTTTCGAATGCTATAAATAATTAATCGTTAATAAGGAAAACACCATATATCAACAAATAATTTTAAAGAGATGAAAAAAACATTATTATTTATTATTACCCTTTTTGTAGTGCTCTTTAGCGCATGTAATACAAGCAAAAAAGCCGATGATGCCAAAGAGTTAAATCTGGCCATGGTGAATTGGATTGAATGTATAGCCAATGCCCATTTAACCAAAGCAGTGCTCGAGGAAAGAGGGTATAACGTCAACTTGATTAATGCCGAAGTAGCGCTTGTTTTTTCGGCCGTAGCCACCGGCGATGCCGATGTGTTTATGGAGGTATGGGAACCAATTACCCATAAATCGTACCTCGAGAAGTACGGAAGTAAAGTGGAAGACCTAGGTTCCGTTTACGATAATGGCCAACTGGGAATTGTAGTGCCACATTATGTGGATATAAATTCAATTGATGAGCTTCAGGCTCATAAAGAAAAATTTGATGGCAAAATTACAGGAATAAACCCGGGTGCCGGAATCATGGGTATTACAGAAAGTGTAATTAAAGATTATGAGCTGGATTTTGAATTGGTACAATCGAGTGAAGCAGGTATGTTGGCAGCTTTAAAAAAGGCTTACGACAAAAAGGAGTGGATTGCCGTAACCGGCTGGAAACCACACACTAAATTTGCCCGTTTCGACCTTAAAATATTAGACGATCCTAAGGGAACGATGGGTGCTGTCGAAACCATTTCGGTGATCGCCACCAAAGGTTGGTCGGAAAAAAACCCGGAGTTGGCTACTTTCTTTAGAAATTTTAAAATGAATGATGAGCTTTTGGGTTCGTTAATGATTAAAATAGAAGAGAACTCAGGTAACGAAACGGCAGCAGCCAAAGAATGGTACATGGAGCACAAGGATTTGGTTGACAGTTGGTTTGAGTAATGCTTTTATCAGATTGATTAGCACTGGTCATTATCTTAATTAAAAAAGCGGCATTCGGAACTATTATCCGGGTGCCGTTTTTTTTGTCTTCAAGGTGCATTCCCGGAAACTTTTTCGTATACCTTTTTATTTTGTGATGTAGTGCGCGGCGTATGCACAACACAAGTCCGTTGATAGCCCGGTTCACCCTTATAAGCACAATGCAAGGCATAAATGTATCGTCAATTATTAATCGTTGCGTAACATCTTAAGTTTTCAGTAATTTTAAAGTTTAAATTGAAGATTTTTTCAATTGAATGGCACTTTGTATGGGATATTTAAATTTAGTAAGAATAAAAAAATATTGTCTTATTTAAGTGTTATGAGTATTGCTAAGAGTGTAAATTGCACCGTATCAGGTGATTGCGATATGGTGCATTCTCTTTTTTCGGTTGTTAAAAAATACTTATCTCATTTATTTCTTAATAATTTGAATACGATAGTTTCGCCGAATGGCTTAATGGTGTATATTTGTACCCTCAAAACAGAAAATTAAAATGGAATATAATTTACTAAAAGGAAAAAGAGGGATTATTTTTGGTGCATTAAACGATATGTCTATTGCATGGAAAGTGGCGGAAATGGCTCACGAACAAGGTGCTGTTTTTACGCTTACCAACACTCCGGTAGCTTGTAGAATGGGAACATTAAACGAACTATCAGAAAAGTGTAATGCCCCGGTAATTCCTGCCGACGCTACAAGCGTTGACGACCTGAAAGAAGTATTTGCCAAATCTACCGAATTGCTTGGCGGTAAAATTGATTTCGTTTTGCATTCCATCGGTATGTCGCTCAATGTTCGTAAAAAAAGAGTATATCACGATTTGGATTATAATTACCTGAATAAAACACTGGATATTTCCGCTATCTCATTTCATAAAATGTTGCAAGTGGCTTTTAAAATGAATGCCATTAATGAGTGGGGGTCCGTAGTGGGCTTGTCGTATGTTGCCGCCCAGCGTTCGTTTTACGGGTACAACGATATGGCCGATGCTAAAGCACTTTTAGAGTCCATAGCGCGTAGTTTCGGTTACATTTACGGGCGCGAGAAAAAGGTGAGAATCAACACCATTTCGCAATCGCCCACTTTAACCACTGCAGGTAGTGGCGTAAAAGGTTTCGACGGACTGATGGATTTCTCGGAGCGTATGTCGCCATTGGGTAATGCCACGGCCGAGGAATGTGCCGGATATTGTATAGCTATGTTCAGCGATTTGACCCGGAAAGTGACCATGCAAAACCTCTTCCACGATGGTGGGTTTTCCAACGTGGGTATGAGCTTAAGAGCCATGACACAGTACAACAAAAGCTTTGATACCGATGATATTGAATCACTCGATTAGTTTTTATTAATCTTAATCAGTTGATTTAATATCTATTTAAATATCTTTTAAAAGTCCTGCCTCAAAGGCGGGATTTTTGTTTTTGGGGGTTTAAGTATAATTTTAAAGTATCATTAAAAACATTAACTTTGGCAGCGTTTTTAGTAAGTTTAAAATCATTGTACAATTATGGATAAATACCAAATTAATCACCTGAGGGAACTCGAGGCCGAATCCATCTTCGTGATTCGCGAAGTAGCCGCCCAGTTTGAAAAACCGGTGATGCTTTTTTCCGGAGGGAAAGATTCGATTGTGATGTTTCATCTGGCTCGCAAAGCCTTCTATCCGGCAAAAGTACCTTTTGCACTTTTACATATCGATACCGGGCATAACTTTCAGGAAACATTGGATTATCGCGACGATTTGATGAAAAAGACCGGTGCAAAATGCATTGTCAGATATGTGCAGGATTCGATAGATAAGGGCAAAGCTGTTGAAGAAAAAGGCGTAAGTGCCTCGCGCAACAAGCTGCAAACCATAACCCTGCTTGATGCATTAGAAGAGCTTAAAACAGATGCAGCAATGGGGGGCGGACGCCGTGATGAAGAGAAAGCCCGTGCCAAAGAACGTTTTTTCTCGCATAGAGATGAGTTTGGACAGTGGGATCCTAAAAACCAGCGCCCCGAATTGTGGAACATCTTTAACGGACGTAAAAACATGGGCGAGCACTTTCGTGTTTTTCCTATCAGTAACTGGACCGAAATGGATGTTTGGCAATATATCTACATGGAAAACATCGACTTACCTAATTTGTATTTTACCCATAAACGTAAGGTTTTTAACCGGGATGGCGTATGGATGTTTAAAGCACCTTTTATGCAACTTAAACCCGACGAAGAACTGGTTGAGCTGGATGTGCGCTGCAGAACCATCGGCGACATCACTTGTACCGGCTTAACCCTTTCAAAGGCCGACGACATTGAAGACATCATACAGGAAGTAGCCGCTACCAGAACAACAGAACGCGGTGGTAGAGCCGACGACAAACGATCGGAATCGGCGATGGAAGACCGTAAAAAAGAAGGGTACTTTTAAAACTATTTTAAGCATCAATTTGATATGAGCGATAAAAATTCAGGATATTTAAATATGGAGCTTTTACGCTTCACCACAGCAGGTAGTGTAGATGACGGTAAAAGTACTTTGATAGGAAGATTGCTGTACGATAGTAAAGCTATTTTTGAAGACCAGATGGAGGCTATAGAAAAAGCCAGTGAGCGCGTGGGCAACGAGGAGGTAAATCTGGCATTGCTGACGGATGGCTTGCGAGCCGAGCGTGAGCAGGGTATAACCATTGATGTGGCCTATCGTTATTTTGCTACCCCTAAGCGTAAGTTTATTATTGCCGATACTCCCGGTCATATTCAGTACACCCGTAATATGGTTACAGGTGCAAGTACAGCCAATGTGGCCATTATATTGGTGGATGCGCGCCGGGGAGTGTTAGAGCAAACCCTAAGGCATGCTTATATTGCTTCCCAACTACAAATTCCTCACGTGATATTTTGTGTGAACAAAATGGATCTGGTGGATTATAAGCAAGAAACATTTGAAAAGATAAGGAGCGATATTGACGGATTTACATCAAAACTTAGTGTTAAAGACATTCGTTTTGTGCCTATCAGTGCCCTCAAGGGCGATAATGTAGTGGATCGCTCGGAGAAGATGGATGATTGGTACAAGGGGCCAACCCTGCTACACCTATTGGAGAATATCCATATTAGCAGCGATGTAAACCGTACTAATTTCCGTTTCCCGGTACAATATGTTGTACGCCCGCAATCGCCTGATTTTCCGGACTACCGGGGCTACGGTGGCCGTATAATGAGTGGAGCCGTTAAAGTGGGAGATCCGATTACTGTGCTGCCTTCGGGCTTTACCTCAAAAGTAAAGACTATCGATTTGTTTACCGATACCATGAACGAAGCATTTGCTCCACAATCGGTAACCATAACCTTAGAAGATGATATAGACATCAGCCGCGGCGATATGTTGGTGAAGTCGGACGATTTGCCCAACACAACGCAGGACTTGGAGTTAATGATTTGCTGGTTTAACGAGCGTAACCTTGTTCCAAGAGGAAAATATGTTATTCGACACACCTCAGCCGAAGCACGTTGCATGGTAACAGGTGTTCAGCACAAGATGAACATCAATACCCTGGAAAAGGATACCGATGATCTGAATATAGGAATGAATGATATAGCTAAAATTACCCTGCGTGTTACCAAGCCCTTACATGTAGATCCTTATTTTAGAAACCGTTTTACGGGCAGCATTATTTTAGTGGACGAAGGAACCAATGAAACAGTAGCAGCAGGTATGATCATATAATCGAATTTTTTTTTGCAGAGTTGAATGATATATGGCATCCGGTACAAACCCGGATGCCATTTTTTTTACAACACCTCGTTGTGTTTTTGTAAGTATATGAATAGTAGAGCTTATGCTGAGTTATGATTTTTTTTCTAACACCTTATTAATATCGTGTTTGTAAATAAGTCTAATCTCTAATATCTAACCTCTAATATCTAACATTCTATTGCTTTTACAGAGATAGGTGTATTTTTACCCCCATCTTTACCCATCGGCCCGGCTGATATAACTGACCGATATCCGTATATTTTTTATCCAGTAGGTTAGTGGCCTCGGCATAAAGAGTGTATCGGGGTTTTTGCCAGGTCAACTTTAAATCCAAGGTGCAAAATGCTTCGTAGTCC
Source organism: Saccharicrinis carchari (assembly GCF_900182605.1). NCBI lineage: Bacteria > Pseudomonadati > Bacteroidota > Bacteroidia > Marinilabiliales > Marinilabiliaceae > Saccharicrinis > Saccharicrinis carchari. The sequence goes on along the minus strand of NZ_FXTB01000001.1, from coordinate 656,340 downwards.
TTCGTTATTTCGGTACCCGAACTAATATCATATTCGCCATAGCTACCCATCCTATCCTGATACTGAACAGCCCAGGATGCATGCATGTCCCAAAACAATGCATGTTGCAGACTCCCCGAGAATTTATGCTTGAGATAGTCAAATACATAGCGCGAATCATACCCGCTTGGCAAGGATTTATCTTGGTTTAACCAGGAGTAGGAGAGGTTTATACCCTGCAAAAAATGTTGTCCTTTTATCATTTCCTGTAAGTTGGCATTGATTACGGCTTCCAAGCCAAAGGTGTTTATATCATTAATATTAGAAGTGGTCCATTTGGTTCCATCGGGTGCATCGGAAGGTTTACCCCAATCAATCATGTTTTTACCTCGGCGGCTAAACGCCGAAATATTGGCACTTATACCCCCATTGTTTTTAAATTTAATTCCGCCCTCGTAGGTGGTGGCTTCTTCGGGTTTTAAATCCGGATTCCCTATAATGGTGGAGCTTGAATAAAATAGGTCGGTATAGGTGGGCATGCGCAGCGATTTGTTGATGCTACCATATATTTTTAAGTTGTTATTGAGCCAATAACTGATGTCGAACCCCGGAAATATATCAAAACTCCATCCCAAATCGGAATTTAAATTGCTCATTAAACCGGCCGATACCGATAGGCGGTTAAGGGTATAGCTGTGTTCTAAAAAGAAAGAGGTATTGGTTCGGTTGTGTTTTTTTGTAAAAAAGCCATCTTTTTCGCCCGGGGTTTTTAAGGTATCCTTCATATCAAAGCCCAGTACATTGCTCCATATACTTTCTGAGCGTATATCGGCACCCATAGCAGTTTTGCCAATCGCAGAGGAAACTACGGTATTGAGGTTGGCTCCAAGCACATCGGTTAAATGGTAGTTGTGGTGCGTGTACCATGTGGCGGCTCCCTGGTTTCCCCGGAACAATTCGAAGCGGTCGTGATGACGGCGCCAGTAAACGGATGATTTTATGGGATTTTTTGTTTTTGATGCAAAGCTTAAGCTGGCAAAGGTAGTTTTGGTTTGCTCGTACTGATTAGGGTAGCGGGCAGTATAAAATGAATTGGCACCAAAGCCTTTATCGGTGTATCCGAGCTGCAACTCTAAGTGCTCGCTGTCTGTATGGAGCTGACCATGATAAAAAAGGTTGTAAATTTCAAAGTCGGTATTAGCTATATATCCATCGGTGGCACTTTTGTTAACAGCCAAAAAGCTTTTGGTTTTACCGTGAGCTATAGTGCCACTGGCCCCCAGTTTATACAAGCCATGCTCACCTGCCATTATGTTGGCATTAATCTGGGAGTCTTTATTGCTACCTGTAATAAAGTTGATGGCTCCACTAAAAGCATTGGATCCAAAAATGCGTGCTCCGGGGCCCTCGAGTATTTCAACCCTTTCGATGCTCTGAAAATCGACCGGCAGATTCAAATTGTGATGTCCCGTTTGCGGATCGGTAATGTTGATGCCGTTGAGCAAAATCATCACCTGGTCAAAAGACCCGCCTCGAACGCTCACATCCGATTGCACCCCTAAAACTCCACGTTGGCGTACATCCACATGGGCAACGTACTCCAACAACTGGTCGATGCTTTGCACGGGAAGCGCGTCAATGTCCTTTTTGGTGATGACCGTGACAACCCTCCCTATTTCGGAATAAAGTGCCGGTACCCTGCGGGCGGACACTTTTACCTCTTCCAACTTTATTTTTTTGCTAACAGAGGCGGTGTCGGTCTGTGCAAAGGTTTGTCCATATCCTAAAAAGGTAAAGTATATCGCCGACAGCATACCTATCCGTACATATCGGTTTAAGGAATTAAATATGGCATAATTGGTTCCCTGCCATTTTTTAAACAGCATTACGCTTTCATTGGTAATGTAATTCATAATTTTCATCTTGTTATTATTTTATGATTATTAAATGAGCCACAAAACTAACAAAATTGAGTAAAATGTTGCGGGCAGCTTGGCGGATATTAGTAAATAAAATCAATCCCTAAGTAGTATTATCTTTACTGTTAATTTTTGGTTACAGCTGAGGTTCTTTTGATAAATGTGTAATTTGTCATTAATTGTTTGTAATTTTCAACCACAATGTACACAAACGCAACACAATGTTCACCATGTTTTTTAGTGTCCGCTGTGCATACCTTGTGCCCTTTGTGGTTACTTTTTTTACCACTTTGTGCGCATAAAGCTAGGAACTATATATCCCTTGATTATCGAGAAGCGGTGCTGGCTGAGTAATTACAATTTTGAATTTGTTTTTAACATGGAAAATCTATTACAACAAATAAAAAAATGCTGTATATGTAAGGATTACCTTCCACTCGGTTGTAAGCCAATTTTAACAGCTCATCGCGATAGTAAAATTGTGATAGTGGGGCAGGCGCCAGGTATTAAAGTGCATGAGTCGGGTATTCCATGGGCCGATAAAAGTGGCGATAACCTGCGAAAGTGGTTAAAGGTAAGTGAAGAGCAATTTTACGATACCCGTCTTTTTGCCATCATACCCATGGGTTTTTGTTATCCCGGCAAAGGAAAAAGCGGTGATTTACCACCCCGGAAGGAATGTGCCCCTCAATGGCACGAACAGTTGTTTAGGTATATGAAAAATGTAAAATTAGTACTACTGGTAGGCCAGTATGCGCAAAAATATTATTTAAAAGAAAACACAGCTAAAAACCTAACCGAAACCGTAAAGCAATACAAACACTATTTGCCCCAATATTTTCCTTTGCCTCACCCGTCGCCATTGAACAACCGATGGCAAAAGAAAAATCCATGGTTTAACAAGGAGGTGTTGCCTGCCTTATCGGAACATGTGGCCCATATTTTAAACGCCGAAAATTAAGTATAAAAAAAGCACCGTGTATTCGAATGTACTTTTTGACTGGTTTTAAAAATAGTATGCATACCCAAAGGCCTTTTTTTGAAGGGTGGAACGAGGTTCTTACAATATTTTATTATCAATGAGCTGCTGAAAAGTATCCGTCATGGTTTCTACCAGCGGACGATAACTTACACCAAGAGCCGTTTTACTTTTACTATTGTCTCCTATCCAGGGATATCCCACGTTGCGGGATATAAATTTACGAGTCAAGGCTTTGTTTAGCATTGGGCCTATGAACCAAATCAACCATTTGGAAACTTCCTTTTGGGGGATGGGATATTTGTTGCCGTATCTGGGTAGCAAGGTTTTGGCCATCGCTAAAAAGAAGGTGTTATGGCCTGATACGATGTGTCGTCCCTTGGCCTCGGGCACAAAACCTGCCTGATAATGGGCAAAAGCCAAATCGCGAACATCAACAATACCAAAACCCAGTTTAGGCACTCCTGTTTTAAAAGTTCCGTCGCCGAATTGCTTGATAATCTTAAAGCTTTCCGAGGAATTGACCAGCGGGTTTACGGCCGGCCCCAATACAAGGGACGGGTTGATAACTACCAGATCCCAACGTGACTGCTTATCGTGGATGTGCCAGGCTTCTTTTTCGGCCAATGTTTTTGAATAGGAGTAGGGATTATGCTTTGGTGTTGAGCTCGTGTTCCAAATTTCTTCGGTAAAAATATGATTGGGCGTTTGCATCAGATCAGCATTATCGCCAAAAATAGCAGCACAACTGCTGGTTAGCACTACCCGCTTTACAGAGAGGGTGTTATTGGCTTGTTCCAATACATTCCGGGTACCCAGCTGTGCCGGTTCAATCAAATCTTTTACCGGATCATTTACGTCCAACGCAAAAGGGGAAGCCGTGTGAAATACCAATTCGCACCCTTCCATAGCTTGGGCATAAGAGCCATAATTTAATAAATCCGATTTAAAATATTTTATTTTACCGGGCGAATTTACGGCCAGTTCATTTAAAAAAACCAGTTTTTCCTCGTCTTCCGGATTCCGGACTGCTGCATGGACAGTGATACCCTTTTTAAGCAATTTTTTGAGCAGCCAACCGGCCACATATCCCGTTGCCCCTGTTATCATTACCGGTTTGGATTTATCTATATGCGTCATTCGATAGGATTTACTAGTTGCAAGTTTAAAATTTTTGTAGAAAGTGTTCGTGTTTTCTATTAAAGTGTACCAAATGTACAAAAAAGTTGAATTCCCACAAGTATCAAGCTCAACCGGAATATTTAAGGGCAAGGTAAATTGAAGGTTTTTTTTATTCCACCAGATATTTTTTTAATGGATATTTGCAAAATTGAAAATAATGTCCTTAATTTGTTAGCGAACACTAACTAACATTTGGCAGTATGCTCACAGATAGACAGCAACAAATCATAGAAGCCTCCATTGAACTTATCGATCAAAAAGGCATACAGGGATTTACCATTAAAAACTTATCAAAAGAAATTGGTATATCGGAGCCCGGCATCTATCGTCACTTCGACAGCAAGGTAATGATATTGAGCACGATACTGGATACTTTTAAGCAGGGTATGAATGCATATCATCAACGGAAACAAAAAGAGGAAACTGTTTCGGCGGAAGAGCAAATAATGGAGTTTTTTAGTATGGTGTTTATGATGTTTAGTTTAAACCCTGCTTTGGTTTCGGTAATTTTTGCCGAGGAAATATTTCAAAACGAACCAGCGCTTACTGAAAAAGTACTTGAGATACAGGAGGACAATGAAAAAATAATAATGGCAATGCTTAAAAGTGTTGCGCTCAACCATAAATTAAAAAGTACGGATCCGGAACTACTTACCACCTTGCTGTTTGGTTCAGTGAGGCTTTTGGTGCGCAAATGGAAGATGGGTAATTACGATTTTGATTTGGCCGATAAAGGAAAAACGCTGATACATACGATTTTGAAGATGCTAAGCTAAACCTACAAGTTTATTTTTAAAGAACTAGTAGTCAATTTACATAGTCTAAAATAGGAATCATATAAATAATGAAAGGAGTAAACTAAAGGAGTAAATAAAATACAAACCAAAAGTTAGTGAGTATTCACTATTTTGTAATTCTAACTATCGCAAAATTTAAAAGCATGCAAATCAATAAAACATCTGTAACAATTTTGATGCTGCTATTTCTGCTACAAATGAGAGTTAACAGTCAAAAGCAAGGCGATGACCTACTTGGCCGTTACCGCTTGCCCAATCAGCTCGAAATTGAAATCTATCCCAAAACCGATTCGGAAGGGATGAAAGTGTATGAAGGTAAAATCGTAGCGCTCAATAATTTTGAAAAAGGACAAATTAAAGATGAGAATAATCCGGATAGGGGAGAGCGGCATAAGCAACTCCTGGGTAAAGTAATTGTTAAAGGTTTGCAATACAATTCTACCATCGCACAATGGACCGATGGCAGCATGTACGCACCCGAAAAGGGAATAACGGTGAACCTGAAGGTGAAATCGGTAAGTGATACGGCCGCCATAGCAGAGGCTTCTAAGTTGTTTTTTTCAAAAACAGTTACATGGAAAAAAAGTAATCCGTCTGTCGAGCTCCAGAGAGATAATCAGTAGGCAGTAAAATTAACTTATGGAGTTTTTTTACTCTGAGAAGGCTCTTCCCTCTCACATTATACTGAAGGAGAGCCTCCCGCAAGTCTGCGGGACAGGTCGTTCCGAATTTATTTCGGAAGGAAAGTACCGCACCACAGGTGCGGGGATGGGGATTAATAAACGCAAACTTAAACGATTTAAAAGGGCAAACCTGAACTCAAATGGAACGCATGCCTGCCGCAGGCATGAAGTGGCATCTCGCCACTTAAAATTTAATTAGGCGGGAACTTTAAATTCAAAAATAATGAAAACAATTCGTACCATATTAATTGTGATAACAGTTTCACTAACTGTTCCCATTGCTGTCTTGGCGCAAAAACCGTTTACGGTGGGTATTGTGAAGGATGCCTCCGGTAATGAGTTTGAAGCGCTCAGCAACGAGGTGAAATCAGAAATTGAAGCCTTGCTCTCCGCCCGGGATGGGGTGCGTTTTAAGGAGCTCAATGCGCAATGGAAACCCGGCAAGGTGGATGAGAATATACAGGCTTTTTTAAATGATGCCGAGGTAGACATCGTGCTTACCCTTGGTCTGCTATCCTCAGAGGCAGCCGCCCGTTTGAACGATTACCGTAAACCCGTTATTGCGGGCACTATCCTCGACCGTACTTTTCAGGCTTTGCCCTTGCAGCCGGATAATAGCAGTGGTATTTCCAACTTTAGTTATATCGAATCGTGGGTACGTTTTAAAAGTGATATGTTGGAATTTGCCCGGATGTTCCAGATCAGCCATCTGACCGTTGTGGTGCCAAAGCCATTGTATGAAGAGTTTAAGGATATCAAGGGCTTCCTGACCGAAGATGCTTTGCCTTTTGAACTATCGTTTGTTACGGCAGAGGAAGGGGGCGACCCTTTTTCCAAGATGCCTGAAAATACCGATGCGGCCATGTTATTTCCTTTGGTTCAGCACAAGCGGAAAGAGATTCAAGCTTTTTTTACCGAATTGAACCAAAGCGGTATTCCGTCGCTGGCATTGGCCGGAACCGACTATCTGGAGCAGGGAGCCACCCTTACCCTTACCCCACATTTAAGCTTTCAGCAAATGGCACGGCAGGTAGCCTTGTGCGTATTAAAGGTAAGCGAAGGCACTAATTTGATGGATATACCGGTGGCGATGGATGGTATGAATGACAAAGTAGCACGTACTCCGGTTATAAATATGCAGAGTCTCAGGCAGATGAACAAATTTCTCCAATGGTGGGCCATGGCCAATGCCATAGTGATGAACGTGGCAGAGATGCCCGGTGAAGAGCTGAGCTTGCGGCAGGCCATTGCCCGGGCATTGGAGAACAACCTGCAAGGTAAAATAGCTGATCAGGATTTGTTGATAGCGCAAAAAGATGTACGCATCGCCCGTTCCAATGTATTGCCTCAAATAGAGGTTTCGGGTAGCGGTGTTCAACTGAGCCGGAATCTGGTGGAAGCCTCCATGGGGCAAAGGGGCGAGTTCACCATCACCGGCTCGGCATCGCTTAAGCAGGTGATCTGGTCGGAGGCCGCCTTTGCTAATATTGCCATTAAAAAACTGGCTGCCGAAACAGCACGCCAGTACAATAGGCAAACCATGCTCAATATCGTGTCCGACGTATCCAAGGCCTATATTTCGCTGCTGTTTGCCAAAAGTAAGTTGCAAATAAGCAACGACAATGTATATGCTACTCTGCAAAATCTTGAGATGGCCAAAGCAAAGGAGAAGAGCGGCGAAGGGGGTATATCGGATGTAAATAGATGGACCAGTGAGCTTAATTTAAATAAAATGACGCTGAACGATGCACAGGCTAAATACAGGGCGGCCATGTATCAGCTTAATCAATTGCTGAATTATCCCATTGCCAACAACATTGCCACCGCCGATTCAATCAATGTGGATGGAACGGTGGTGCCCGACCACGATTTGCTGTCCCTGTTTTTCGAGAGCCCGGAACTCACGGAAAAGTATGCTGATTTTTTGATTGAAGGCATGCAAAACTGGTCGCCCGAGTTACAACAGCTGCACACGGCGGGTAGTATGGTGGATAGAAAAAGAGCCATGAACATTCGGCAAATGTTCATCCCCGAATTGGCATTATTTGGTGGCGCCGATCAGGCTTTTGTACGCGATGGAACCATCAGCAACCCGCAGCTCCCCATTCCTCCGCCGCCCGACGATATCACCTGGAACATAGGGCTACGCCTGAGTCTGCCCATATTTACGGGAGGCCGTAAAAGCACCGAGGTCAAACGCTCCGCCATTGAACAGGACAAAATTACCTGGCAAAAGGAGGAGTTGCTCGGTACCCTGGAACAGGGCATACGAGCCAATGTGCAATTGCTCAAAGCTTCGTACCGCGAATTGGACCTCTCGCAAAATGCTGCACAGGCAGCTGCGGATAACCTGCAGGTGGTGCGCGATGCCTATTCGCAAGGAATGGCGACCGTAGTGCAGCTTATCGATGCACAAAATATGATGGTAAAAACACAGCTTATGGCACAGAGCTCCTATTATCAGTATGTACTGGATCATATCCATACCCAACGTTTATACGGGCGTTTTATATTTTTGGAAGATGAGGAAGAACAAAATGCTTATGTGCAGGAATTGAGAGAAAAAAGCCCCTCCGAAATCATCGGAGCAGGCTCTCCGGCTCCCCCAAAGGGGGAGAGAAAGAAGCAGTTACGATGATTAGTGAGTTGTAAATCAAGCCCTCTGTTTGTGCCTATCCAGGCTTGCGAATAGTAACTGTTAATTTTTTATCTCTAACCTCTAACCTCTAACCTCTAATTTCTTATCTAATAATCTAAAAAAATGAAAACATATCTTATCATTTTATGCGCTCTGCTACTAACGGCTTGCGGAGGTAAACAAGAAACTGAGGAACAGATACGCCCGGTTTTTTATCAGGTTGTCGGAAAGGGTTCGGTAAACGAGGTACGTTCCTTTGCCGGTATTTCGCAAGCCAGCAAGCAAGCAAAACTGAGCTTTAGGGTAGGGGGCAACATCGAAGCGATAGCCGTTGAACTGGGCGACAGTGTAAAAAAAGGCCAGGTGATTGCGCGTTTGGACAGCACTGACTACCATATTAATTATAGCAAAGCCGTTATGTCGCAAAAAAATGCGCAAGTGCAACTGATAGCGGCCAGGTCGGCATACCAAAGGATTGAGAACCTGTATGTCGGTAATAATGCTTCGCTCAGCGATTACGAAAGGGCCAAGGCACAGTACGAGTCGGCGGTGGCCATGGCCAGCACAGCCGATGCGCAGGTACGTGCCGCCAAGAACCAGCTGGATTACACTATTCTCTTAGCGCCTTACGATGGTTCCATAACGGCCATCATGGCCGGTGAAAACGAGATGACCGGAGCCGGGCATCCTGTTGTGGCGTTTTCTTCCACAAATCATATGGAGGTGAGGACGGCCGTGCCCGAAAATGTAATCGGGCAGGTGAAAAGCGGACAGGGGGTGACAGTAAGCTTTGGCACATTGGCCGACAGGGTGTTTAACGGAACTGTGTCGGAGGTAGGCACAGGTACAGGCATGGCTTCCACTTATCCGGTAATAGTCAGACTTTCGGAGCCGACGGATCAACTGCTTCCGGGCATGACAGGAACGGTCCATATCCCTTTGGATACACAAACTAACAGCAAGAGAACCGTGATAATACCTACCGATGCGGTGAGCCATTCCGATGACAAAGATTTTGTTTATCTGGCTCGAAAGGATGCAGCATCAGATGGGTATATGGTCGCCAGGCAGGATGTTATCACCGGAGAGCTGACTCCTGATGGATACGGTATTCTGGAAGGCCTTTCAACAGGCGACATTGTGATTACGGCCGGCCTTAGCGCTTTGTACGAAGGGCGGAAGGTGAAGCTTATCGATGATAATGAATGATTAGTGTAAATGACACAAGTTGTTTTAATTAAGCTCTTAAAAACCAACTAATGTTAACATGTTGAGGATAATTCACTTCATGTTTTTGTTATGCTCAAGAATCTTTAAGTCACCCTCCAAGGCTGGTCACCGACATCAGCAACGTAGCTTGGGACCCACTTGTTGAAGACGATGAAAGAACAGAAAGCTGTTTGAGTGCAACGAGTTCTTTCTGTTCCATCGTCAAAACATTAGTGGGTAAGCGAGTGGTGCGGTCGGCGGGCTTTTTTGTTTACTTTTTTTGGCTGTAGAAAAAAAGTAAAAGCCCCTCCGTCTTTAGGAGAGTAGAGAAGTTTAAATAATAGATATCTAATATGCTTTATTTAAAAATAAAGACTGAACTATTTCATAAATCTGTATAGTTATGAACTTAACAAATATCGCCTTAAAAAATACGCGCTTTACGCTCATTGTTTTTTTAATATTGGCCATTATCGGTGTTGCCAATTATTTTAAACTGGAGCGCGACAGTATGCCACCTTATACCATACGCATTGGTACGGTGGTCACAAAATTTCCGGGTGCCGATGCCCGCCAGGTAGAGGCGCTGGTGACCGACCCCCTGGAAGAGGTGATACGCGAGATAGCCGAAGTAAAAACCATCGGGAGCGAATCGCGCGATGGAATATCGGTCATTACCGTAGAGCTGAAGGTTCAGGTAAACCAAAATCAACTCCAGTCCGTTTGGGATCATCTGCGGAATAATGTGGAAGACCTTAAGCCGCTGCTGCCACAGGGTATTATGGGGCCGATGATAAAAACGGAAGATATAGGTACGGTGTTCGGCATCATCCTAGGTGTTACCGGCGACGGGGTGCCTTATAACCAACTCGAAGGCTATGCCAAAGAGGTACGTGAGGAACTGTTGCTGCTACCCGATGCCTCCAAAATAAAGTTCGGTGGCGTGCAGGACGAACGTATTTTTATTGAGTTCGATGATAAACAATTGTCGCGTTACGGCTTGAATGCCGCAAAATTGCGGAATATCATCTCGGCCACCAACATACTTTATCCCGGCGGTGAGATAAATATGGGGCGCAAACGTATTTCGCTTATGCCCTCGGGTAATTTTAATTCCCTGAACGACCTGAAAAAAATATTGATACCCACATCCACAGGAGCTACCGTTTTTTTAGAAGACATTACCACGCGCATCTATCGCGATTATGTATCGCCGCGCCAAAAAATTGTGGGTATCAACGGTAAGCCGGCCATCGCACTTTTTATTTCACTTAAAGACGGGGCTAATATTGTGCGCCTGGGTGAAGATGTGGACAAGGCGCTGCCCCGCATCAACGCTAAACTACCCTTAGGGGTGGAGGTGGTGAGGTCAGCCTCTCAGGATAAGGTAGTTGAAGGTCAGGTAAACGATTTTTTGATCAACCTGCTGCAAAGTGTGCTTATTGTGCTGGCCGTCATGTTGTTTTTCATGGGTTTCCGGCTGGGTTCATTGGTGGCCGCTTTGTTACCCATGGTCATCCTCTCCGCTTTTTTCTTTTTGGGCGTGCTCAATTTGGGATTCAACAAAGTATCGCTGGCGGCCCTCATCATATCGCTGGGACTATTGGTGGATAACGGGATTGTTATGTCCGAATCCATGATGGTGGCCATGGGCAAGGGGATGAGCACCTTTCAGGCGGGTGTACACTCTTGCAAGGTGTTGATCGTACCGCTGCTTAGCTCAACCCTGACCACCTCGTCGGCATTTTTGCCTTTTGCATTGGCCGAAACACCCATGGGCGAAATATCGTCGCCTCTGTTTTGGGTGGTCAGCGTTACCTTGCTTAGTTCATGGTTTATGGCTTTCACCTTTATCCCGCTGCTGGCGCTGGTACTTATAAAAACAAATAAATCCGGTGGTACAAAAAAGGAGAATGCCGTCGACCGGAATATGCGCAAAGTAAACTTATGGTACAATGGTGTGCTCTATCGGGTTTTAAAAAAACCGCTTTTATTTGTTGGAATTATTGTGGCACTATTCGTAGTAGCCTTGTCGCTTATGCCATTGCTTCCGTTTAAGCTGGTGCCTGATAGTGACCGTAACCTGGTAACGGTGGATATCATATTCCCCGAAGGCACGCAGATTGAATATACCGAGCAAGCAGTAGATGCCATCGGTGCTTATATCTTGGATTCGTTGCTGGTAAAACCCGAAAAACATAAAGGCAAGCGCGGCGTGCTCGACTTTTCGTCATTCATTGGCGAAGGCCCGGAACCCTATGATTTGGGCTATTTTAAAAATGAAGCTGTATCGCATTATGCACACATGCTGCTTAACACCACCGGCGATACCGATAACGATTACATCATTGCGAAGGTAGATAGTTTCTGTTTTAACCATATTCCTGATGCCGATATCCGCGTGAACCGCCTTACGGGTGCAGGCGCATCGGGCACGCCCGTCGAAATACGTATTTCGGGCCGTAATCCCGAGCAGCTGGCTTTCATTTCCGATAAAGTGAAAAGTAAACTGGTGACCATCAAAGGAACCAGAAATATTACCGATGACTGGGGGCCGAAAATACAAAAACTGATGGTGCAGATAGATCCTGACAAAGCGCAACGTGCCGGACTTACCAATATGGAGATTGCTATGGCATTGAACACGGGATTGTCAGGTATTAAAATTGATGATTTCCGCGATACAGACGAACGCATTCCCATTTATATGAAGGACAGGAACAGCGCCGAACACGACATTGCTACCATCAAGGCATTTAATATCTACTCGGCTGCAACCGGCCAAAACGTAGCGCTTGCTCAGGTGGCCGATGTAAAGGTTGATTGGCAGTTTGCCAAGGTCATACGTAAAGATTTAAAACGAACCATGACGGTGGGTGCTTACCTGCAACCGGGATACAATGCCGACGACATTTTTGAAGCCATCGGGCCATGGATGAAAGAACAAAAGGCCACGTGGCCCAATGGCTACGGATATGAATTTGGGGGTGAAGATGAAGATACCAACGAAAATCTGGGCGCTATCTTCTCAAATTTGCCACTGGCATTTTTCCTAATCGTAATGTTGCTAGTGATGCAGTTTAACTCCTTACGCAAGACGACCATTATTTTGTTGGCCATACCTCTGGGCATGATAGGTGTGGTGGCGGGTTGGTTTATCGGCGGATCGTTCGTGAGCTTCTTTGGCATACTGGGCGTTATTGCCCTGGCCGGCATTGTGGTGAACAATGCTATTATACTCATCGACCGCATTGATGTGGAGATCGCCGAGAACCCTGACGTGGATCGCCGCGATGCTATTATGTTGGCCGTACATAATCGTTTCCGCCCGGTGCTGCTTACTACTTTCACCACCTCATTGGGTATGTTGCCACTGTATTTTGGTGGCGGATTGCTGTGGGAACCCCTTACGCTGGCCATCATATCGGGACTGTTGTTTGCCACCATTATCACGCTGTTTTTTGTGCCCGTTATTTATAGTCTGTTTTATAAGGTGAAATTTAAGGCGTATGAATTTAAACGAGAAATGTTAGAGGCTTGAAAATGAATATAGATTATAATGGGAATTAGCAGGTAAACGCCCGGATCTATTTCAATTTCAATCAATTGTATAGTCTAATGGTAGATGGCAAAAAATGAAAGCATGATGAGAATAGATAACAACACAATAATAGAAAAAGCAAGGGAGATTGTAGGAAGGCATGGAACAAAGGGACTTTCGGTTGTGAGACTGGCCCGTGAATTGGATGTGGGTGAAAATGATTTGCTTCCTTTTATTACTAAGGATGATGATGTTTTTCTGTTGCTTCTTCTCGACCTGGAAGCTAATTTCATTAAGCTAACCCGGGAGTTGAGCCATGAAAACCAGTCGCCCGACATAGAGCTGCAACTGTTCTTTAGGCGTTTGTATTTTATATTTGAGAAAAATCCCCATTATCGATCCATTATTTTTGATGATAGCCTGTATAGAAAAAATAAAAATATAGCTAAAACCTTTATGCGCATAAGGGATAGCGTGGAGTATTACCTATCGAAGATAATTGATGAAGGAAAACGGGAAAAGCGATTCAAAACGAAGCAGTCGACCCAGTTGTTGGTTAATAGCATAATATTAAGTTTTCGTTCGTTTGTTGAGGATGAGCACCTTATCAATGAGATGATTCGGGAATTACAAACGCTTAGGGTTTTATAGATAGGATACTTTCGGATTGTTCCCTAATAACCACTCCGTCTGACATTTCGTACCTCATGTCATCCACCCCTCCTTGAAAAATGAGGGGAATGACAAGATGCTTAGATTTGTTTTATGGATAAAATAACACCAACGGCGGCTCTTCCCCATCCCTTTTGATGGGAGGGGGAAGTACTGCCGCGCAGCGGTAGGGATGGGGGTGAATGCGTTATGGCGATGGCTTCTCGGATGCGAAAAACTTACTAATTTATACACAAAATGAAAAAAATAATTCTTTATTCCTCCGTTACCGTGCTGGCCATTTTTGGTTTGCTTACCCTGTTTTTAAGCACATCGATTATTCTCGATTTATTTGGGATTAGGGAGATGAAAGGCAATTTTGTACCGTTTGTGGTGTGGGCAAATTTTATTAGCAGTATCCTCTATTTAAGTTCGGCCTACGGGTTTGTTAAACAAGAAAAATGGACTGCCAAGGTGCTGGGTGCTTCTGCTGTTATTCTTATGGTGGCCTACGCCGGCTTGTTTGCACACATCAAATCCGGGGGGCTGTACGAAGTTAAAACAGTTGGGGCAATGGCGTTTAGGATAGGTGTAACGCTCATGTTTACCGCTGTTGCATTTTTTACCATTAACAGGCGGAGGAAATAAACCCAGAACTTTGATAAATATGAAAACACAAAAGTTTCTATACCCGGCTTAATGTTTTTCCCTTATTTTATGGTGGACTGTATAAATATATTGGCTATAAAATATTAAAAAGTGATGGGTGATACTAAGTTTTTAAGTAAGCTAATTACACTATAAGCAGCCAGTGAACTTGATTTAGGATTGTCCTCAGACGGTGTAGTCTCTATTGTTATATTAACATTTATTGTTTCTCCTGATAGTTTTACCGTATGCTTGTTGCTTTTAAATCCGGGAATACTGTTAACAGATACTTTGGTATTATCAACACCGGTTGTTGCTATGGCAGTGGTTACTGCAACATTAACATTTTCGGGGAAATGTTCTATGGCTTCCTTCGCTGAGCCACTGAATATTTCTTCGGCTTTTTCTTCAGAAAGCTTTCTGCCCTTTAATAATGGCGCCCCATTTAATGATCTTGGTGATTTTTCTGTGGTAATACTTACTTCGGCATCTTCCATTAGCATGGATCCACGTAAAACATCAAAACCACCTACTGCTCCAGATGGTATGTGAACGCGACTATTATTTTCCAATGCTGTTTCTTTAACCTTATTATAAAATTCCTTGTCGGCAAGAGCTCCTACGGACAATGGTATGATACTAATACCATGTGCTAATATTTTAACCCCTATATCTTTGAGCACATCCGGAAAGGCAGCTTCGATAACATAATCTGGTCTGTCGTCAATTGTTTCATTTAAAGTACCATATGCCTTACAACCCAGCTCATATGCCAACTTCTTTGCATTTTCTATTTTTCCGCTTAATACTCCTAATAGGTTATATTTATCATCCAAATCCTGCGAAATAACTTTTCCAATAATGCTACCCAGCGATCCACTACCTACAATGGCTAATTTATATTTCTTCACTTTATCATCCTTTCTTTTAAATCCTTATTATTCGCTTTAATCCTATCTTATTTTGGAGTGGTATCTTTCAATAATTTGTGTAAGCGACCTAGGATTCTGGATTAAATATAGCTTATTTTATTCTGCCATCAAAGGATTATAATAAGTCTGGTAACAGCTTTAAGGCTATTTTTATCCATCTCTGCTATGGTGCAAAGTGGCAGCCCCGGCTTGACTAGTATTAGGCTCTGCAATTTGTTAATTACATCACCAATGAGGGCTTACTTCTTACGCTTTTTTGAGAGACGCATTTAAATTATAATTCGATTAGGTGTATGTACTCTTTTCTTTAGGCTTAATATTGAAATGATATCATGAAAGGACTCATCTTTTATTCAACCGGTCTAAAGTCCTGATTACTGAAAGGTGAACTATCGGGTATTTTTACTACGTTAAATCCAAATTCCACAGCTTGATGACACTTGTTGCAAGCATTTGTCAATGAGATATAGCTACTTTTGAATAAAGCGGGATTTTTTTGTTGAATAGCAATATTGACACTATCTAAGGGAGGAATTATCATTCCTATCACTTGGGTTTCCTTTCGTTCAGATTGAAATTTCTGAATGGCTTCAAAGTATTCCATTATTTCAACTACTTCAAAGTCGGCAAGTTTCCAATTTTCGTTTTGTCCTGCAAACCATAATTTAGAGTGGTGTGCTTGTATGCTACTCATAAAATCTCCGAAGCCGGGTTTGTACGTGTCTGCAAGTTTTATTTCCAAACTGTCAATACGGTTTTGCAAAATTTTTGTGTTGTCTGTCTGCTGGTTACAGGCAAAAAGCCCAAAGGTCAATGTGATTAAAAGTATCTGTCTCATTTTACTGTCTGTTTTGACTTATCAAGGTTTATTAATTCTGATTAGTCTTTTAATTTATGATTAAGATTATGCTCGCTTTTAGGAGTCCTTTCAACTGGGTTCCGTTATTAAAAGGAAGCTCCATAAAAACCGTATTTCGTACAAATTAGGAATTTGTTAGCCTATTATCTTGCCTGCCATTGGCCCGGGTTTCAGGCTATGAATTTCGTCAATTGTTATTAAAATTGCGGCCTTGGGTTTTGGCATTCCCGCCTGAAGAGACATTTCTGCTGTTTTGTCGTAAATCTCTCCGCTGGTCAATACTTCAGGTGTTCCAATAAACCTGTATCCATCCATGTTTTCACGGTTAACAACTGCTACCGCAATTTTTGAACCATCCAGAATGTTCTGATATGTCCTACCGCCAATCCCTTCCGTAAAAATTAACGTGGTATCATTGAATACACGAGTAGAACGCTTTGGTGCGTTATTAGGAATCCCATCTTTGCTAATTGTAGCATGGAAGCATTGCTGAGATTCAATCATTTCTTTCATTTCTTTTGTAAGTTGCGACATAGCTGAGATTATTAATTATTCAAAATATTTTAAGATATTATTTTCATTTTTAGCGAGTATTACCATCAGTTGCAGCTGTTCTGACCTACTTCATTAGTAAAGTACAATATCGGAAAACTGTTTCAATGTAGGAAACTGTTGCAGAGCTTTAAAAATACAAACTATCCTTGATAAACCAAGGGCTTTCCTCTGTTTTATTCAGCGGATGTTTTGTCTGCCACAAGTTCCCGAAATATGGCCGGACAGGTCGTCCCGAACGCATTTCGGGTGGCAGTTTGTCTGTTCACAAACAGGAGAGTCCATTCACGGGCGAAAATAATGCTACGTATCGTTAGTAAACTGTAATTTGAGCGGATGAAAAAATGGAGTCGTCAATGGAGAACTCGGAAGTGAAGAATATCTGGGACTGATTAGGCAATGTTATACTAAACCCGGGCACAATTATTTTCTGTTATTTTTTCATGGTGCTTTCAACTTTGACATAATAAAAACAACAAATTATTTGAACGTAAATTAAATTCTACTATCTTTCTATCGCACCTGTCATCCATCTTTCTATGAAGTTAATTTTCACGACCACCCTCCTATTATTGTTTCCTATTTTTACGCACTCGCAAACTACGGTTAAGATAGGGGTGGTATCTGATTTTGAGATGGCCGGTGTCATGTCGGATTTTCTGCACACCGAATTAATCGGTCAGATTCAAAAAACGGTGGGCAGTGCATACAGCATCCAGTTAGAGGACGACAACCTTTTTATGGCTCAGCGCACACCCGAAGCTGTTGTGCAATCGTACCAAAAACTTACCCCCCGTTGTAACATCATACTTGTGATGGGGGCCGTGAGCCTCAACGGCATTTTGCAAATCAAAAACTATCCCGTACCCACTCTTGTTTTGGGCGTTATCGATCCTGACGTGCAAGGTGTTCCTCATTCGCTGACAGGAACGTCCGGCATCTCCAACTTTAGCTATTTGCTGGCCTCGCAAAACATTAGGGAGGAGCTGGTTGCTTTTAAAAATTTGGCCCGTATCGATAACATCACCATACTTTTCGATAGTGCAACCCACAACGCCATCGCCGATAACAAGACTTCCGAAGAGGTTGAATTGCTTATGGAAGATGAAGGTTTGAAAGTAAACATTAGCCCTGTTTTGCTCAACGATATTCACAACTCGTTAAATAAGATGCCCGCACAAACGCAAGGGGTCTATATTGCCATGCCCTACAAGTTTCCGGGCGATGAGATACAGCAAATTGCCGATTACCTGATAGAAAGGAACCTTCCCTCTTTTACGATGACCAAATGGCAAGTGAACGAAGGGCTTATGGCTTCCATATCGGGCAATACGGGTATGGATCAGTTACTAAAGAAAACGGCTGTAATGGTAGATGGGGTGCTGCGGGGCGAGGATATGGCTAATATGCCCGTGGCGCTGAACACCCGGGAACAGATTTATCTGAACCTGTCCACGGCAAAAAAAATCGGGTTCTCACCTTCTTTTGATGTGCTGTTTTCGGCCGAGCTTTTGGAAGATGGGTTAGCGAATGGACGGAAAGAATACAGCATCGAAGAGGTAATCGAAAAAGCCATCTCCACCAACCTGAATATAAGCATCAGCAAAAAGGATGATGAATATGCCGCCCAGGAAATAAAAGCCGCCCGATCGCAATATTTGCCCGACATAAACCTATCGGCCACGGCCATGCAAATAAACCAGGAAAGAGCCATGGCAGCGATAGGGCAATCGGAACAAAGCGTTTCGGGTACGGCAAGTTTGCGCCAGCTGGTTTATTCGGACGAGGCTATCGCCAACATTAAAATACAAAAATACCTTAGCGAGGCCCAACAGTATGCCAGCCAGCAAGAAATAAACAATGTGATTTTAGATGTTTTTGTGGCGTACTTCAATATTTTGGAGGCCAAGGCCAACGTGCTCATCCAAAAGGAGAATTATCAATCGTCGAAGCAAAACCTGGAGCTGGCACAAATTAGGGTAAACGTAGGTTCGAGCAGTAATGCCGATGTTTTCCGTTGGAAAAGTGAAGTAGCCAATGCCAACCAAACACTTATACAAGCAAGTAGCAACGAAATGCTGGCCCACTTAAACCTTAATAATTTGTTGAACAATACGCTGGCGGAGGATTTTAAAATTGAGGATATGTCCATTAGGGGCGAGTTTTACAAAAAACATGTGAGTAATTTTGGGGAGGAGTATTTTAATACGCCCGAAAGATTAAAGATGGTAACGCAATTTTTGATCGGCGAAGCCCAGCAAAACCATCCTGCCAAAAAGCAGATTGAAGCCAGTATGGATGTTATAGAACGGCAACGGAGCATCAGCCAACGGAAGTTTTATACTCCCACGGTGGCCATCCAATCGCAAGCCGACGATGTTTGGTGGCGCGGCGGCAAGGCATCTTCGGCACCGCCGGGATCTTCCTTTAACTATCTGTCGTGGAACATAGGCCTTAGCGTTTCGTACCCACTGTTTAGTGGTAACCGGAGGCGTATCAACCTAAAAAAATCCATCATCGACCGCGAGCAGATTGAGATGCAGGAAGAACGCCTGAACAACGACTTGGCACTGAATGTTCGCGAAAAAGCCCTTCGCCTAACCGTTGCGCATACCAATTTACATTTTTCGCAACTGTCGTCGAAAAATGCGCAACAAAACTTTGAACTGGTTCAGGAAAATTACAAGCAGGGAACGGTATCCATTACTCAGCTTATCGATGCACAAAAAGCAGCCTTGCAAACCAAGCAGGCCTATGCCTTTTCCATATACAAGTTATTGGTGGCACATATCCAAATGGAACATGCCATCGGATTTTTCAGTTTGTTGCAATCACCGGAAGCCATATTCCAACTCAACCAACGGTTTAACCAATCTATGATAGAACAATATGACGTGCAGAACGAATAGTACCACTGCGAGTGGTGCGAACTAGGATGCGTAGCTTGGCTTCATCTTATTAAATAATTAATGATCTGTTGGGGTAGACACACAAGGAGATAATTATAAGGAAAAAGCTCTGCGTCATAGTGCCTCTTTCGCTTAGGCGGAACAAGTTGTGTTAGTAGTCCCAACCTGTCGGCTGAAAGTATTATCTAACAGTCTAATGTCTAACAATCTATTATCTAACATATGAAAAAAAATAGCTCATTTCCACATTCCCTCTATACACTTTTGCTGGCCGCAATTTTTTTGTCGGGATGCGGCAGCAAGGACAAGCAGGAGGATGAACAACTTAAACCGGTAAAATATGCCAGGGTCGAAATGACCGGGGGCATTCAGGAACGTACTTTTATTGGAGTATCGCAATCGGGCTCTGAGGCAAAACTCAGCTTTAGGACAAGCGGCCTTATACTTGCCATGGGCGTGAGGGCTGGCGACGAAGTAAAAAAAGGGCAGCTCATCGCGAGTATCGACGCTAAGGATACGCAAATTGCCTACGAGCAAGCCAGGGCGGGTTTGGATAATGCCAGGATACAATTGCAGACCGCCGCCTCGGGCCTGGAGCGGGCCAAACAGCTTTACGCCACCAGCAATGCCTCGCTAAGCGATTACGAACAGGCCAAAGGCGCATTTTCGAGTGCCCGTTCCAATTTTCAAACAGCTCAAAAGACCCTGGATCTGCAAGGGGCTCAACTCCGATACACCCGTATTATTGCACCTGCCAACGGCATTGTAACAGCGGTAAATGCTGAAGTGAACGAGTTTGTGCAGGCCGGAACCCCCGTTGTGGTCATTAGTTCGCGTATTGATGATATTGAAATTAACGTGGGGGTGCCCGAGGTGTATATTGCACAAATAGTACAGGGCGAAAGCGTTTCGGTAACTTTTAGATCCATACAAAATAAATCGTTTGAGGGCATCATCTCCGAAGTGGGGTATTCCATCGGCGAATCGCTTACCTATCCCGTTGTGGTTAAACTCTCCAATCCTTCGGACGATATTCGGCCGGGTATGCCGGCCAATGTAACTTTTAGTTTTGGCGATAAAACCAACAAAACTTTACTCACGGTTCCTTTTAAGGCCGTATCAGAGGATTTTCAGGGAAACTTTGTGTTTGTGCTCAAGGCAGAGGGCGACCATTACGTGGCCAAAAAAACCATCGTTGAAACAGGTGCTCTTTTTTCGGGCGGTTTCCATGCCCTATCCGGACTCAACGAAGGCGACGTGGTAGCCGTTGCCGGCGTAAACTCCCTGTACGACGGGCGTAAGGTGATGTTGCTAAAGTAGATAAGTTTATAGTTGATTAAGGATTAGCGAGGCGTTTCGGGAACGGTTTTGTATAGGAAAGCTGCAAATCAGAACCGTTCTGTAATGGCTTGCCAGAAATTAAAGAAACGGTTCTGATTCTAAAAACAGCCATACAGAACCGTTCCTTCCCGGGCGTTTTACCGTTTAACCGTCAATAGCCGGACGGGCTGATTAATGATAACCGATTACTGATAACCGATACAGGATGAACATTACAGGTGTAGCCATAAAAAAAAACAGGATAACCTATACGCTTCTTTTTTTAATTATCGCTCTGGGCATTGCGAGTTACAACGACTTGCCGCGCAACAGCATGCCGCCCTATACGGTGCGGGTGGCTACTGTGGTTACGGCATTTCCGGGAGCCAGTCCGGAGCGGATAGAGATGCTGATCAGCGATAAGATTGAAAAGGTGGCGCAGGAGATTCCCGAGGTGGATTACATTGCCAGCGAATCGCGTACCGGCCTCTCCGTGGTTTCGGTATCGCTTAAAGAAAGTACCCCTGCCAGGGACCTGCAGCCTATATGGGATCGTTTGCGACGAAAAATTGAAACCATCAGGGGCGATTTTCCCGCAGGCATTCACGGCCCCACGGTTAACGATGAGGATCTCGGGGTGGTCTATGGCATCCAACTGGGCCTTAGCAACGATGGCTTCGAGTACACCGAACTGAAGGATTACGCCGAAAGCTTACGCGACACCCTCATAAAGCTCGAAAACTCGGCCAAGGTAGAAATTGTTGGTGTGCAGGAGAAGCCCGTTTTCATCCGGTTCGACAATGCCAGGCTTGCCCAGCTGGGCCTGACCAGCAGCCAGCTACGCAACATTATTTCATCAACCAATATTATTATACCTGCCGGAGAAGTAAATTATGAGGACGAACGCCTGATACTGGAGCCATCGGGTAGTTTTGAGTCCGTTGAGGACATACGGAAAATGCTTATACCCATAGGCAATAAGGGCGGAACAGTTATGCTGGGGGATATCACGGAAGTGGAGCGGGCTTATGCTTCTCCACGTCAATCCATGGTTAAGATTAATGGCTCGGAGGCGCTGGTTTTGTCTATCTCGTTAAAGGACGGTGCCAATATCGTAGATTTGGGCAGTGATGTAAACGAAGCTGTGCGGCAGTTCAGCCGGAACCTGCCGGTGGGCTTAGAGATTACGCGCATAGCATCGCAAGATGTGGATGTGCAAAATAGTATCAGCGACTTTATGAGCAACGTAACGCAAAGTATTGTTATCGTGCTGCTTGTAATGCTTCTTTTCCTTGGTCTGCGCACGGGCCTTGTGGTGGCTTCTCTCATCCCCTTTGCCATTGTTCTAACCTTGCTTATGATGAACCAGTTTGGTGTGGGCCTCAACCAGGTTTCCCTGGCCGCTTTGATTATGGCGCTAGGTATGTTGGTTGACAATGCCATTGTGATGGCCGAATCGATGATAGTAAAGATGGAGAAAGGGGAAAAGGCCGTTGATGCGGCATTGGCCTCCAGCAAGGAGCTGATGATTCCCTTGCTCATATCTTCGTTGACCACCGCCGCCGCTTTCCTTTCGTTCTTCCTGGCCGCCTCTGTCATGGGCGAAATAATGGGGCAACTTTTCTCGGTCATCACCCTGGCCCTGCTATCTTCGTGGATCATGACCCTCACAATCATACCTCTATTGGCGGTGGCATTTATTCGCATAAAAAAGAAAAAACAAGAGAAGTCGTCCATTTTCGATCGGCTTAACAGGCATTATAACGGGCTGTTGACCTTCTCGTTAAAGCGGCCATCGTTAATACTGATTACTACAGGTGTCTTGTTGATCCTCTCCCTGGTGGGATTTACTTTTTTACCTTTTGTTTTTATGCCCGACAGCGAGCGTAACCTCATTACCCTGGATTTGAACCTGCCCCTGGGGACGCACATCAAAACCACCGAAAGTAAAATTGCACAGATAGAAGATTTCCTGCGCGACAGCCTACTGGTAGGCGAGGAGGGCGCTAAAGGCGTTACGGGCTGGTCGTCGTTCATCGGTAAAGGCCCAAAATCCTACGACCTGGGTTATTTTCCCGGCGAGGCCAATTCGGGTTACGCCCACATGCTCATCAACACCACATCGGGCGATGATAACGAAATGGTTATTGCCGCACTTGAGCGTTACAGTTTTTTTAACTTGCCCAATGCCGAGGTAGTAGTGAAAAAATTAGGTTCGGGCGGTGGTGCAGCTACACCCATTGAAGTTCGACTATCGGGCAGCAGCCCCGGCGAACTTTTTAGGATTGCTTCCGAAGTGAAAGATTTTTTACATCAAATACCCCAGTCAAGTAATGTGTCGGACAGTTGGGGACCAAAAATAAAAAAGTTTTTTATAGAAATAGACCAGGCGCGCCTTAGCCAGTCGGGGCTCACCAATCAGGATATTGCCGTGTCGCTCAATACGGTGCTGACGGGTTACCATGTGGGCGAATTCCGCCTGGAAGACAGCACCATACCCATTATCATGCGTGCCGAAGGAGGCGAGGAGATGGATTATCTGCAAATTGAAAGCCTGAATATTTTTGGGCAGAACAGCGGTAAAAATGTTCCGTTGGCACAGGTGGCCACTATCGTTCCGCAGTGGGAGTTTGCCAAGATACTCCGTCGCGACCTCACCCGCACCCTTACCGTCACCTCGCAACTGGCGCAAGGGGCAACGGCAACCGAGGTAATGGCAAAACTCAGACCTTTTATGAAAAAGGAGAGCGAAAGCTGGAAGATGGGCTATACCTATGCGTATGGTGGCGAATCGGAAGGAAGCGCAAAAGCCATGAGTGCCGTAGCCGACAAACTGCCCCTGTCTATGTTTATCATTTTATTTTTGCTGGTGTTGCAATTTAACTCCATGCGCAAAACATTTATCGTCGTCAGCACCATTCCCCTGGGTTTCATAGGTGTGGTGGGTGGCCTGCTTATCACCGGAGCCACCATGAGTTTTACCGGATTTCTGGGTATCATATCTCTTGCCGGCATCGTCATCAACAATGCCATTGTATTAATCGACCGAATACAAATGGAAATAGAAGAGCTAAAACGCCAACCCTATGAAGCCATCGTTACGGCGGCCAATGAGCGTTTCCGACCCATACTGCTCACCACCTTTACCACTTCGCTGGGATTGATCCCGTTATGGCTGGGGGGAGGCGATATGTGGAAGCCCATGGCCATAGGCATTATTTTTGGTTTACTGTTTGCCACCGTTATCACCCTGGTGTTTGTACCGCTTATGTATAAATTGATGTTTAAGGTGAGGCAGCCGATGAAAAATGCTGAATAACTGCTTGTTATGCTCGGTAATTCCCTGTCAGAAAACAAAGATTGCTGCAATAGGACGGTAAAGGAGGGTTTTGGGAGAATACTTTAATAATTACCAAATGTTCAATGTGTACCGATGGAAGATGGTGATGGTATCTATGGCCAGACATTTCTTTAGTACAAAATTAAAATAGCGGTGGCTTAAGCGATATCCTGTACCCTATGTAGCATTAGTGAGTTGCTTCTTGCAATAACGAGATAATTCATTATATTTGTTAACCATATGGTTAAACCAAATAGTTGAACAATGCCGATAAAAGTGAAAGATAAAGATGTAGAAGGCCGGATTTTGATAGCTGCCAAAAAAGTGTTTCAGAGCAAGGGGATGGAGGGGGCACGGATGCAGGAAATAGCCGATGAGGCCGGCATCAATAAGGCTATGTTACATTATTATTACCGCAGCAAGCAGCAGCTTTTTGAGGCCGTTTTTACCCAATTATTTACCTTGCTGACTCTTCAGCTAAACAAGGCCTTGAACGATGATTCATCATTGGAGGAAAAAATTAGGAATTTTACCTCCAACTATATTTCATTTATTGCCGACCATCCGTATTTGCCCAATTTTATTATCCAGGAGATTAACCGAAGTCCCGATTTTATTTTAAAGTTTCGCAGCTTTTTCCCCGACCTTAAGAAATTTAAAGCCCAACTTGAAGATGTAATTCCTGATGAAAAGATAAAATCCTTCACGGTGGAGAAATTATTTGTCAATGTTCTGTCGTTGAATGTTTTTCCGTTTTTGGCAAAGCCATTGTTAAAAGCTTTTCTACATATCGACGAAAATGACTTTCAGCAACTCATGGAGCAACGTAAAGCGGAAGTGGCAGAAATTATCATCAACTCGATAAAATACAAATGATGAAACAGGCTTTTTTACTGATAATAATAATGTGGAATTTAGGAGCTTTTGCTCAGGAACCGCTTAGCTTGGAAGCGTGTTACATCCTGGCCGAAAAGGCATATCCCCTGTCGCGGCAAAGTGCTTTGCTCGGGGAAAAATCAGATTACGAACAATCGGAAATTAGAAAGACTGCTTTGCCCCAGCTAAGCTTGAACGGCAGTGCCACCTGGCAGTCGGAGGTGATTAAAATCCCCTTGGAAATGCCCGGTACAAATATTAACCCTCCCAACAAGGATCAATATCGGGCAACCGTAGATGTAGAGCAACTTATTTATAACGGCAACAGTATTGCCAAGCGCGCTGCCCTGAAAGAGGCCGAACTAAAAGCCGAGCAGCAACAGGTAGAAGTCACATTGTACGGACTTAAAAATCGGGTAAACCAATATTTTTTCAATGCCTTGTTGCTTCAGGAACAAAGCGATATGCTGGAGGCTAAGCAAAAGCAATTGGAAGCCCGATTGGGTGAGTTAGCCTCTGCCGTGAAATTTGGGACGGTATTGCCATCGGAAAAAAATGTTTTACATGCCGAGTTTTTAATGGTTCACCAGGAAAAAATCCGGGTAAAAAAGGACAAGGAAACCGCTTTAAACCAACTTTCGGCCCTGATATCTGCGGAAATTGATTCGGCCGTAAGGTTATTAAAACCGGACATATCTATTATACAGGCTAAGGGTTTGCAACGTCCCGAATTGAGGTTTTACGACTTGAAAAGTGAAGAACTTACCCAACGTCAGAAATTGATGGGCGTCGAGAATTATCCCAGGCTTTTGGGATTTGCACAAGCCGGTTATGGTAATCCCGGACTGAATATGCTGAACAATAATTTTGAAGATTTTTATATTGTGGGTGCCCGGCTAAGGTGGCGCTTTTTTGACTGGGGTAGAACCAGGGATAAGAAACAAGCCCTGGAAATTGCGAAGGAAATAATGACCACGGAAAAAGAAACCTTTGTACTGAACAACAACACGGCACTGCAACTGGCCATGAACGAAATAGATAAATACCGCACCCTTTTGCAAGCCGACCGGAAAATTGTGGCGCTAAGGCAATCCATTGTATCCAGCAGCCAATCACAACTAAAGAACGGGGTCATTACCGCTTCGGAATTTCTTACGGAATTTAACAAATTATACAGTGCCCGCATAAATCAGAAATTACACCAGCTGCAGTTGGAGCTCGCCAAGGCTAATTACAGGATAGTACAGGGATATAAGGAATAATAGGAGATACATTAGTTTTGAAACATATGAAATGGGCTGAAAGTCGGACTTATAATGCCAAATAAGAGTTGAACCCCTTCGGGGTTCTGTTCTATTGTGTGAATGTACCACGGGTTTCACCCGTGGCTATTTACATTGAACTATTTCATAGTTCCTTTACAATATATGCTAATAAAATCCTGAAAGGATTTAATATGAATAACCACGGGTAAAACCCGTGGTATGTGAAAGTAATAAATAGAACCCTAACGGGGTTCAACTGTTGATGCTAATTTCAAAAACATGAAACACCCATGATTATGGGGAAATAAACACAAAAAAGGATTTTTAAAAGAAAAAACTCGGTGTCTCCGTGTCCCTGTGTTCATAGTCTATTACCTAATTTCAAAAATATGAAACGACCCACATTAATTTTTATCATTTTGATTGCCGCTTTATTCACAGGCTGCAAGCAAGAACCTACGGCCGATGCATACGGGAATTTTGAGGCCACCGAGATAACAGTTTCGGCAAAAGCCCGGGGCGAAATAAAGTATTTAAACCTGGAGGAAGGCAGCCTTTTGCAAGAGAAAACCGTGGTGGGACTCATAGACACCATGACTTTATATTTGAATAAGATGCAACTTATGGCGCAAAAAGAGGTGGTGCGGTCGAAATCCGGGAATGTATGGTCGCAGATGGCGGTGCTACAATCGCAGTTAAAAACGGCCGAATCGGAACTGGACAGGGTGCAAAATATGTTCGATGAGGAGGCAGCCACCAGCCGACAGCTCGATCGGGCCACGAGCGAAGTGGAGGTGCTGCAGAAAAAGATGGATAACGTGAAATCGCAAAATGCACCCATAATGAATGAGGTGCTTAGTATAGAAGCCCGGATAGCACAAATAGCGCATCAGATTGACGAAAGCAAAATCACCAATCCCATAAAGGGCACCGTACTAAACCAATATGCCGAGTCCGGAGAGATAAGCGCTTTTGGCAAACCCCTGTATAAAATTGCCAACCTGGAACAAATGACCCTGCGGGTGTACATTAACCAAACGCAGCTGTCGCAAATTGAAATAGGCGAAAAGGTGAACGTAAGTATAGACTTTGGAAAGGATACAAAAAGCTATGAGGGAAAGATAAGCTGGATTTCGTCTGCGGCCGAATTTACCCCCAAAATAATACAGACCAAGGAGGAGCGAGTGAACCTGGTGTACGCCATGGACATCAAAGTAAAAAACGACGGTAGTCTGAAAATAGGTATGCCCGGGGAGGTTTATTTTAAATAGGGTGAAGGGCACGGAGCTTAAATTCAGTAGATTTATTAACCCCCATCCCTACTACTGCGTAGTAGTACTTCCCCCTCCCTCCCAAAAATGGGAGAGGGAAGAGCTGCCTCCAAGTTAAAATTGCTACAAAATCTTGTCAATCTCTATTATGAAAGGACAAACTGTTTACCGAATACCGATCACTGAATACTGATCACTGAATAATAATTATGGGCATAAAAATACAACATATCAGCAAGTCGTACGAAGCGGTGCAAGCAGTGCGCGATATTACCTTTGAGGTTAAACCCGGCGAGCTGTTTGGTTTGATTGGCCCCGATGGCGCGGGTAAAACTACCCTGTTCCGTATTCTCACTACCCTGCTTTTTGCCGATGAAGGAACGGCAAGTGTAGCCGGTAGGGATGTGGTGAAAGATTACCGCGACATACGCAAGGCCGTGGGCTATATGCCGGGGCGGTTTTCGCTGTATCAGGATTTGAGCGTAGAGGAGAACCTGGATTTTTTTGCTACAATTTTTGGCACTACGGTGGCGGAGAATTACGATTTGATAAAAGACATTTATATTCAAATAGAGCCTTTTAAAAAGCGACGTGCCGGGGATCTTTCAGGGGGCATGAAACAAAAATTGGCGCTCTCCTGCGCTCTGATTCACAAACCCGAAGTGCTTTTCTTAGATGAACCCACCACCGGTGTGGATCCTGTTTCGCGCAAAGAATTTTGGGACATGCTCAAACGCCTCAACGATAGAGGTATTACGGTATTGGTATCTACGCCTTACATGGACGAGGCTGCACTGTGCGACAGGATAGCTTTGATACAGGATGGCGAAATCCTTGGGGTGGATACACCTGAAAATATTGTTGCGAAGCATAAAGACCCGCTGTACAAGGTAGCTGCCCAAAACATCTATCAGCTCATTGGCGATTTAAAAGGTTTTAAAGGAAATAAGAGCGTGTATGCTTTTGGCGAATTCATTCATTATACCCATTCCAGCCCTATTTTTTCGGAAAAAAGATTACGGGAATACCTGGAAGAAAAAGGGCACGAGGAGATAAAAATAGCACAAACCGAGGCCGGGATTGAGGATGTATTTATGGCGCTGTCGGAACAAAAGGAGGCAGAAGAATGAGAGAGATAGAAAAAGCAATCGTAGTAAAAGAACTCACTAAAAAATTCGGGAGTTTTACCGCGGTGGACCGCATTAGTTTCGAGACCGGGAAAGGGGAAATATTCGGTTTCCTGGGAGCCAACGGGGCCGGCAAGACCACCGCCATGAAAATGCTGATAGGCATATCAAAGCCCACCTCCGGCAAGGCCAGCGTAAACGGTTTCGACGTGAATACACAAGCCGAGAAAGTAAAAAAGACCATCGGCTATATGAGTCAAAAATTTTCGATGTACAACGACCTCAATATCATGGAAAACATCACCTTTTTTGGGGGAATTTATGGTTTGTCGCGAAAGGAGATTAAGGAAAGGGGAGAGGCGGTAATAGAAAAACTTGGTCTGCAAGGGGTGGCCAAAAAGCAGGTGGGTTCGCTGCCGCAGGGATGGAAACAAAAGCTGGCCTTTTCGGTGGCCTTGTTGCACGAGCCCAAAGTGGTTTTTCTGGATGAACCCACAGGTGGTGTGGATCCCATCACCCGGCGGCAGTTTTGGGAGATGATTTATGCCGAGGCCAATAAAGGAACCACCATTTTTGTAACCACCCATTATATGGACGAAGCGGAATATTGCGATCGCGTATCCATTATGGTGGAGGGAAGGATTGAAGCCCTGGACTCTCCAAAAAATTTAAAGAAGCAATTTGATACGTCCTCCATGGACGGGGTATTCCAAAAACTGGCACGAAATGTTGAATAATTTTAAAATAAAATTCTCCGGCACAAACTTTAAACGGTTTAAGGGATTCGTGAAAAAAGAAGCTTATCATATATTCAGGGACAAACGCTCTATGTTTATCCTGTTTGGTATGCCCATTGCCCAAATCCTGCTTTTTGGTTTTGCCATTACCAACGAAATCAAAAATGTAAACATGGGCATCCTGGATAAATCCAAAGATCCGGAAACCATCCATATCATAAACAGAATAAGTGCTTCGCCCTATTTCGATATAAAAAATATCGTAAGCAGCGAGCAGCAAATAGAATCTATTTTTAAAAAGGGCGAAGTGAAGGCTGTGTTGGTATTTGAAAAAGATTTCGCAAAAAATCTACAATCCATGAATCGGACCCATGTGCAGATCATCAGCGATGCCACCGACCCCAATATGGCCAACACCATCACCAATTACGTCCAGTCCATTTTGCAGGATTATCAACGCGAAATTAATCAGGGCGCAACGGCCACTGTGCCGATAGAAGTGCGTTCGCGGATGTTTTTTAACCCGGAACTGAAAGGCGTTTTCAACTTCCTCCCCGGCGTAATGACGGTAATCCTCATGCTGGTGTCGGCCATGATGACCTCCATCTCCATAGCCCGCGAAAAGGAGCAGGGCACTATGGAAGTGCTATTGGTTTCGCCTTTAAAACCCTTTCAGGTTATTATTGGCAAGGTGTTCCCCTATATATTTTTATCCATTATCAACGCCATCGTTATATTATTGTTGGGTTTTATTGTATTTGGGATGCCTGTGCAGGGCAGTTATTTTTTGCTGGCCCTGGAAACCGTTTTGTTTATCCTTTGTGCCCTATCGCTGGGTATTTTTATATCCACTATTTCTAAAACGCAGCAAGCCGCCATGATGATTTCGCTTATGGGGTTGATGCTCCCCATCATTCTTTTAAGTGATTTTATTTTTCCCATTGCCAGCATGCCCTGGCCGTTGCAGGCCATCAGTAATATAATTCCGGCCAAATGGTTTAACCTGATTTTAAAAGGGGTGATGATTAAAGGTGTGGGGCTTGAGTTCCTTTGGAAAGAGACGCTTATCCTGTTGGGGATGACCGTGTTTTTTATCGTTTTAAGTATCAAAAAATATAAAATCCGCTTAGAATAATGAAGACGATAGGCTACATCATACAAAAGGAATTTAGGCAGATTTTTAGGAACAGGGCCATGCTGCCCATTATCTTCATCATGCCTATTATGCAATTGCTCATTCTTTCCAATGCGGCAACCTTCGATATCAAGAATATCCGGCTATCCTACGTGGATCACGACAGAACTTCCACTTCCAGGGCACTGATCAAGGCCTTTGATGCTTCCGATTACTTTAAAGTGCTCAGCAGGGAGCCTTCGCACGCTAAAGCTTATGAGGACATGGAGGAAGGGTATGTGGATGTGATACTGGAAATCCCCTCCGATTTTGAAAAAGAACTGAGCCTGGGGAAAGGTAGCATGCTGGGGGTTTATATAGATGCCATCGATGGCGCAAAGGCGGGCATCGAAAACGTTTATGTAAACCAGGTGGTGCAAGGTTTCAGTAAACAGGTGCAATTGGAATTTTTAACCACCGACCGGCAACCTTCCAATTCTGCCAATGTAATGAGCGTGCCCGCATTTTGGTACAACAAGGAATTGGATTATAAAACTTTTATGGTGCCCGGTATATTGGTGCTGTTGGTCACTATGATCACACTTTTTCTCTCGGCAATGAACATTGTGCGCGAAAAAGAGACGGGCACCCTGGAACAGATAAACGTAACGCCCATCAAAAAGCACCAGTTCATCATCGGTAAACTGTTTCCTTTTTGGGTGTTGGGTCTGGTGCTGTTAACTGTTGGGCTTATCCTCGCCAAACTGGTATTTCAGGTGCCCATAGTGGGCAGCGTGGCTTTGTTATATCTTTTTACCGCCATTTATTTGCTGTTGATATTGGGCATGGGCTTGTTGTTTTCCAATTATACCGACAGCCAACAGCAAGCCATGTTTATCGCCTGGTTCTTCGTGGTGATATTTATATTGCTCAGCGGTCTTTTTACGCCTATCGAAAGTATGCCGGGTTGGGCACAAAAAATCACTTATCTAAACCCGATCCGTTATTTTGTAGAAATTATCCGTATGGTGATGCTAAAAGGCTCCGGTTTTTGGGATATTGCAAGGCAGTTGTCAATTATTGCCGGCTATGCCTTTGTATTAAATGTTATAACGGTTTGGGGCTATAAAAAAATCCGGTGACGGGATACAACAACTGGGTTCTTATGCGTACTCAGGGGCAAATGATTCTCAGTCGTATGCGTAATGATCCGGTTGTTTTCAAAATTCGTTCCTCCCTGTTCCTTGTTGCCCTGATAGTCTTTGCCATTTTTGGGTAGACTGCCTGCGTGCAGTTATCTATATCCGAGTTATTACTTTATAATGTCACTTATTTGTTTTGGACAGTTTTATCCCGGACTATCCTACTAAAGGTGTTTTGCCATGGCTCATCCCAATACATTTACAATGTATGGCTAAATTTCTCAAAAAACGCATCCCTATAAACGCCGCCTATGCTTATCTCATAATTCCCAATAAAAACATCATTGTTGCTGAACGTAGATGAATTCCTGAGCGATTATGGCATTCGCTCCCATGAAAGGAATCCTTATATTTTCAACTGGAATGGGGAAGCGTAGACAGTAAATAGGTGCCGGGCGAAAGTGTTAGTACCTATACTCTTAATAAACCAATTAAGGCGCATAATTTAATAATAGTTAAACTTTTTATTTGCCCAAAACTGGAAGAATTCTACATAAACTAAAAAAAGGCATACTGCGTGCAGTATGCCTTTTTAGTATCAAATCGATTTATCCTTATATATTAACTATCCCTTTTATACAGAGCCCAGCATTTTATTAAACACTTCGCTTGGGCGCATGGCTTTGGCTGCCATCTCATCGTTGGGCTGGTAATAGCCTCCAATGTTCACCGGGCTGCCTTGTATTTCAATAAGGTCTTTCAGGATTCTTGCTTCGTTATCTTTTAGCTTCAGCACCATTTTAGCAAACTTACGTTGCAAACCTATATCTTCGGTTTGTTCGGCTATGGCCTTTGCCCAATAAAGTGCCAGATAAAAATGACTGGTACGGTTATCGGGTTCGTTCACCTTACGCGAGGGCGATTTATCTTCTGCTAAAAATTTACTGTTGGCCTGATCTAATGCCTTGGCAAGAATAAGTGCCTTTGTATTACCCGTTTTAGTACCTAAATCTTCGAGCGAAACAGCCAAGGCCAAAAACTCGCCCAGCGAATCCCAGCGCAAATGGCCTTCTTCCAGAAATTGTTGCACATGCTTGGGTGCAGAACCACCCGCACCGGTTTCGTACAGTCCACCACCTGCAAGCAAAGGAACGATGGAAAGCATTTTAGCGCTGGTACCCAGTTCTAATATCGGGAACAAATCGGTGAGGTAATCACGCAAAACGTTTCCGGTAACGGAGATAGTATCTTCGCCGGCCTTAACTCGTTTTAAGGTATATTGCATTGCTTCAACCGGGTTCAGTATCTTAATCTCCAAACCAGCGGTGTCGTGCTGTGGCAAATAGGTTTTCACCTTATTGATGATGTTAATATCATGAGCCCTGTTTTCATCTAACCAAAAAACAGTGGGCTTACCGGTTGCCCTGGCTCTGCTAACGGCCAGTTTAACCCAGTCTTTAATCGCGATGTCTTTGGTTTGGCACATGCGCCAAATATCGCCTTCTTCCACAGTGTGCTCAAAAATCACTTTATCTTCCGTGTTGCTCACCCGTACCGTACCATCGGCCGGTATTTGAAATGTTTTATCGTGCGATCCGTACTCCTCGGCTTTTTTGGCCATCAAACCCACATTAGATACATTGCCCATGGTGCTTACATCAAAAGCACCATGCTCTTTACAAAAGGTAAATACCTCCTGATAAATACCCGCATAACAGCGGTCGGGCACCATGGCCTTGGTATCTTTGAGTTGACCATCGGGTCCCCACATTTGTCCTGAGCTACGCAGGGCGGCCGGCAATGAAGCATCGATGATGATATCGCTGGGTACGTGCAAGTTGGTAATTCCCTTGTCGGAGTTTACCATAGCCAATTCCGGGCGACTTTTATACACCGCCTGGATGGCTGCCTCAATTTCTTCTTTTTTATCCTTGGGTAAGCTGGTTATTTTAGCATAAACATCGCCTAGCCCATTGGTGGCATCTACCCCCAGCTCCCTGAACAGATCGGCATATTTTTCAAACACTTCTTTATAATATACGCTAACGGCATGTCCAAACATAATAGGATCCGATACCTTCATCATGGTGGCTTTGAGGTGTAAGGAGAGGAGTACATCCTCTTTTTTCGCCGCATCTATCTCTCTGGCATAAAAGGCCTGCAATGCTTTTTTGCTCATCACAGCAGCATCAATTACTTCGCCCTCAAGCAGCGGTGTATCGGCCTTTAAAACAAGTACATCTCCATTACTTTTGATCAGTTCAATTTTTACCGAAGTATCTTTTGATGCTACATAGGATTTTTCGGAGCCATAAAAATCACCTTCGTTCATATGGGCTACGTGCGATTGAGAATCGGAGCGCCAGGCACCCATTGAGTGCGGATTGTTTTTGGCGTATTGCTTAACGGCCTTTGCCACTCTACGGTCGGAGTTGCCCTCACGCAATACCGGATTCACCGCACTACCTAATACCTTGGCGTACCTGTCTTTGATAAGCTTTTCGGCTTCGTTTTTTGGCTCCATAGGATAATCGGGAATATTGTAACCATGTTTCTGAAGCTCTTGAATGGCCGCAGTTAATTGAGGTATGGAAGCACTTATGTTGGGTAGTTTAATAATGTTGGCTTCGGGTTGTAGCGTAAGTTCGCCCAGGAGTTGCAGGGTATCGGGCTGTTTTTGTTCCTGGGTCAAATTTTCGGGAAAGTTGGCTATAATCCTGCCTGCCAAAGAAATATCCATGAGTTCGACTTCTACACCTGCCGCATTAGTAAAGGTTTTAATAATGGGTAACAATGAATAAGTGGCCAAAGCCGGGGCTTCGTCAGTTTTGGTGTAGATAATCTTTGATGTTTTTGTCATATTATATTAATTATGAGATGAATAGATCATTAGATTAAATAAGGGTTATCAGGCGTGCGCGTTTCGCTTCTTTTGATGTAAGAAGCTGCTCGCCTGATTAAATTACAACGGAGGGGATTTGACTGTATTTATTTTAGTATTACTCCCATTCATTTTGATTTTATTATACAATGTAATTTGCGTTTTACGCTTTATGACTAATGTCTGTACATATGAAAGAACTATTGCCTAAACAATCATCTATCAAACTGGTTCAAACATCCTTTATTCAATATCCAGATCAAATTTTTTTGTAAGCAACAGAAGAGCCGGGTTTTTTTGGGCCATCAACTTGGCTTTTTCGCTTGCTGTAAATGCTCTTGTTGTTTTTTGTCCGTCTGTAACCACCAGCGTTTCCAGCTCTAAATCGGCATTTTTAAGCTCCCGCCGTAAAAACGGAAATATACTTGACTTTTGCTCTTGCAGCTCGTTGTCTTGTGTTTTGTTTTTAAGCCGCACATGCACAAGGGTTCCCGAATGCAACTGGGGCGGATGGTTGTTTAAGATGCTGGATAAACGTGGATTTTTTTTCTCCACTTTTTTGGCATAAAGCAACCAGGCTTTTTTTAGTTCTTGCTCATCTACCGGATCTTTCCATTCGGCATCCACCTCAATTGCAGTACCTTTATCTTGTTTGTTATCCGGATACGATGTTTTTTTATCTGACAATAGATTTTCTCCTCCGTTTAAAACCGCCTTGAGCGAAATGGTTTTTAACGGTTTCTTTGGGGCTCCGCCATTTTTTTTAATATTACTTTTAGCTGCGGGATTAGCAGGTCTGGTTTGATCTGCTGGCGAAGCACCGGTTGAACTTACTTTTTTATCACTCCCTCCGGAACCGCTTTGTTGCTTCGCCTTTTTGGCTACTTTTTTCTTTGCTCGTCCAATACACGCGCCAGCTTTAGCAGGGCAAACTCAACATGTAATCGCTTGTTTTTGGCCATGCGGTATTGCAGGTCGCAGTCGTTGGTTATTTGCAGCGCGTCTAATAAAAAATCCATGCTGCTTTTTTGTGCTTGCGAAGCATATTTTTCTTTTGCCTTAACACCTACATCCATCAGCTGTACTGTAGCTGTATCCTTGCAAACCAACAAATCGCGCAGGTGCGAACTCAATCCGGAGATGAAATGATGGGCATCAAAACCTCTTTTTAATATCTCATCGAATATAAGCAGGCTTTGTGTAGTATCTTCTGCTAAAAAAGCATCTACCAAATTAAAATAATAATCGTAATCTAATACATTCAGGTTATCAATTATCTGTTGGTAGGTAATGCGTTTACCCGAGAAAGCTACGATCTGATCGAAGATAGAAAGGGCGTCGCGCATGGCACCGTCCGCCTTTTGGGCGATAACAGAAAGTCCTTCTTCCTCCACTTCAATGTTTTCGCTTTTGGCTACATATTTCAGATGTTCTACCGCATCTTCAATTGTGATACGGTTGAAATCGTAAATTTGGCAACGCGACAAAATGGTAGGGAGTATCTTGTGCTTTTCAGTAGTGGCCAAAATAAAAATGGCATGCTTCGGTGGCTCTTCCAGTGTTTTTAAAAAAGCGTTAAACGCCGAAGCCGATAACATGTGCACCTCATCGATAATGTAAACACTGTATGTGCCAATCTGCGGCGGAACACGCACCTTATCAATGAGGCTTCGAATATCTTCAACGGAGTTGTTGGAGGCTCCATCCAGCTCATGAATATTGTACGAGCGGTTTTCGGCAAATGAATTGCACGACTCGCATTGGTTGCATGCTTCAAAGTCATCCGTAATGTTGGAGCAGTTGATTGTTTTGGCAAAGATACGCGCACAAGTGGTTTTACCTACGCCGCGCGGACCGCAAAACAAATAGGCATGTGCCAACTGACTGCCTTTGACAGCATTTTTTAAAGTGGTGGTGATGTGTTGTTGACCCACTACCGAAACAAAGGTAGAGGGTCGGTATTTTCGTGCTGAAACAATATATTCCATGGCTGTTTTTTTTGCTTATCCGCAAATATAAACTTTATACACGAAATAGGGATGATTTTAAAAATTCATTTATCAACACTCCATCTTCTGTTGCTTTTTAGCCGATCAAATAGTCGTAATCATTGCAAGCTATTTAGCGTATTAGGCAGAAGCGCTGAAAGAGCCTTTGGTTTCTTATACAAGACAAATAGCGTCCGCCCTAACATTAAGAATGATACACGTGGGATTATCTGATGTAGCTTGTGAGTTAAATCAAGAGGCTAAAATTTTAAGGACAATAGGGAAAAAAATATAAAAAACGCCTATCTATGCCTTTCATTGAGGGTTTTAGATTATTTTTACGTATTCAATTAAAACTACACATGAAAACAGCCCTTAATTATCTGAAAATACCCACTATTATGAATTGTAATGGGAAATTGATTGACCTCTCAAAACCCAGGGTGATGGGAATACTCAATATTACTCCTGATTCGTTTTACGATGGAGGTAAATACAATACGGGCACAACTATTTTAAACAGGGTGAGGCAAATGCATGCCGAAGGGGCAGATATTATAGATATTGGTGCCTATTCGTCGCGACCCGGTGCACAGCATATTACTGCGGAAAAAGAATGGGATAGGTTAGCCGAGGTGTTGGAGTTGCTTAGAAAAGAAAAGCCGGATATGCTGATATCAGTAGACACCTTTCGCGCGGAAATAGCAAAGCGGGCGGTACAGGAATATGAGGTGGATATAATTAATGATATTTCGGCAGGGGAGATGGACAGGCAGATGTTTGCTACCATGGCAGAGCTTAACGTGCCCTACATTATAATGCATATGAAAGGTACCCCCCAAAGTATGCAGCAAAACCCGGTTTATAAAAAGGATGTGGTATTTGAAGTGATGGATTTTTTAGCCGAAAAAAAAAGACAACTGAGCCTGATGGGGGTGCACGATGTAATTATAGATCCGGGTTTTGGTTTTGGGAAAACCCTGGAGCACAATTATGCGCTTATGAATCGCCTGAACCAATTGAAAATATTGGAACTGCCCATGCTGGTAGGTGTTTCGCGAAAATCGATGATATATAAGTTGTTGGGTGGCTCGCCACAAGAGGCTTTAAATGGAACAACTGCCCTGAATATGATGGCTTTGCAACAAGGTGCAAATATTTTACGAGTACACGATGTAAAAGAAGCCGGAGAATGTGTGCGTATCTTTAATGCGGTTTCAGTACTTTAAATGGAGGCTGGAGAGTTGAATAAAGGAAAATAAATTGACTAACTTTGAATAAAATATAGTTATGATACAAATGCCTATAAGCATAGTAAAAAAATATGATTTAGGAAGAGTAGCTTCAGGGCTTACAGCAGCACTTCTGAATAGGACTAGGGTCGACTTTTTATTACATTTTAAAAAAGCCGGAGAAAAATAATTATGACATTTTTAGATATACGTTTTATTGACCTTATCGATATCACCCTGGTCGCTTACCTGATGTACAGGTTGTACCGGCTTATAAGGGGCACTGTGGCACAGAGCATCTTTTTTGGTCTTTTTGCTTTTATTGCCTTATGGCTTTTTATCAAGTCCATGAACATGGAGCTGTCGGCCACCATACTCGATAATATTGTTAATGTGGGTGTTATCGCTCTTATCGTAGTTTTTCAGCAAGAAATAAGACGTTTTTTTATTTTGCTGGGCACCAAATATAATATAGCGAACCGCTTTTCGTTTGAGAATATTTTTTCCGGTCCCTCCACAGGGGTAATGAATTTCTATCATAAGCCCATTGTGCGGACTTGTCAAAATTTGGCCAAAACAAAAACGGGAGCCATTATCGTCATCTCAAAAAAGTCGGAATTATTAGACTATGTGCAAACGGGCGAGTTAATCAATGGCGTAATATCAAGTCGCTTACTCGAAAATATTTTTTATAAAAATAGCCCTTTGCACGATGGAGCCGTTATTGTGGCGCAAAACAAAATAAAAGCGGCTGGTTGCATATTGCCTGTTTCACAAAGTTTCGACTTACCCAAAAAATTAGGACTACGGCATAGAGCGGCTTTGGGTATTACGGAGGCAACGGATGCTTCGGCCATTGTGGTTTCTGAAGAAACCGGTAAGATATCTTACTTCCAGGCCGGCGAAATAAACCATGGTGTTACCCCCGATGAACTGGAAGAACTTTTACAAAAAGAATAAATAAAGAAAAACGGTATGCAGTTTACAACAATACTATACATAGTGCTTATCCTGATGTTTAATGCAGGCATTATTTGGGGAAGCATCTTGTTGCGTAAAAAATATACCGAGGGCATTAAAGCACAGTTATTGCGCGCGGTTTTATTCATCGTTATAATTGCTATTGTTGTATTTTCCATCGATATGGTATTCCGTATTTTTAATGTTAACCTGATTGATACTATCGATGTTGAACTGTTTCGAATAGGAGCAAACATTCCTATTACGGGTTTTTTGTTGGCTTTCCTGTTTTTTACTTTTTCTTTCCTGATTATCATCAACCGTTTTTTGTCCAAGGCATTTACGCAAAGCAAAGGGATAAATTCTATCCCCAAAAAAATGACTACGGTGGCGCGCAGGTGGGTCAGCTTTCTGGCTTTTTTAATATTGATGCGCGGAATTATAGGTTTTACCGACCATTCCTTTCAGTTTTTTACCATCAGTCTTTTCAGTATCCAAAATGTACAAATTACCATCGGTAAAATATTGCAGGTGATGTTTATCGCCTACTCCGTGCATACAGCCATTATGGTGTTGGAAGTTTTTTTTGACCGCCGTATTTACCAAACGGGTATCGATGCCGGAAAAGGACATACCGTTTTTTTAATTGTAAAATACTTTGCCTGGGTAATAGCTGTTACCGTTATAATTGGCAGTTTGGGTATTAAAGTTACGGTTTTGTTGGCTGGTTCGGCTGCTTTATTTGTGGGCCTGGGCTTTGGGGTGCAATCCTTGTTTAACGATTTTGTTTCGGGACTGATGATACTATTTGAAGGTACCATCCGTGTAAATGATGTTGTAGAACTCGAAAATGGAATTGTGGGTAAGGTGCAGGAAATAGGGCTGCGTACCTCCAAAGTGCTTAATCGCGACAGTATTATCATCATCATACCCAATAATAATTTTGTGGGTAAAAACGTAATAAATTGGACCTACA
Source organism: Saccharicrinis carchari (assembly GCF_900182605.1). Classification (NCBI taxonomy): domain Bacteria; kingdom Pseudomonadati; phylum Bacteroidota; class Bacteroidia; order Marinilabiliales; family Marinilabiliaceae; genus Saccharicrinis; species Saccharicrinis carchari. The sequence goes on along the minus strand of NZ_FXTB01000001.1, from coordinate 616,633 downwards.
ATGAACATAAAACCCGTTTTAAAGTAAATGTAGGGGTTGCTTATGGCTCCGATGTACGTTTGGTAGAAAAGTTGTTGATAGAATCGGTTCTTGAGCACGAAAAAGTACATAAGCACCCTCAGCCGGTCGTTTTTTTTAACGATTTTGGAGAATCAGCTCTTGAATTTAGTGTGTTTTTTTGGAGTGAGGAATCTTTTTGGGTGGAACGGGTGAGGAGCGATATACGCTTTAATATTTATGATAAATTTAATGCCAATAATATACAAATACCTTTTCCGCAGCGCGATGTACATCTTCGTTCGGGATTCGAATCTTTACAACACAAATAATTATTGTAAACATTTCATTGATTTAAAAAGAAGTATAGTAATGGCCGTTTATTAAAAAAAAATTAAGTAGCTCTATTTTATTGAGGATTAACACAAAGAGATGATTGTAAATAAGTGATAATATTTTTTACAACCGTCTCTTATCAAAAGATAAAAAAATGAAAGTATGCTTGACCGGAGGTACCGGTTTTATAGGCTCCAGGCTAAGCCAACTCTTTAAAGATAACAATATACAGGTGGTTCATATCACCAGAGTTGACCTGAAGAAAGGCCCCAAAGCCATTGCCCAAAAGGTGGAAGGAGCAGGTGTGGTAATAAATTTAGCGGGCTCACCTATACTAAAAAGATGGACCGAGCCGAATAAGCAAACCATCAGAGACAGTAGGGTAGAGACCACCAAAAAATTGGTAGAAGCTATTTTAATGGTTCAGAATAAACCGTCGATGGTAATGTCGGCATCGGCTGTGGGTATTTACGATACGGTTTATGAGCACGATGAATTTTCGGATAGGTTGGGAAAAGATTTTTTGGCTTCGGTATGTATGGAATGGGAGGCAGCACTGGCTCCTTTATTGAAAACAGACATAAAACTTACAGTGCTGCGCCTGGGCATTGTGCTGGATAGGCAGGAGGGTGCCCTGGCCAAGATGATAACACCTTTTAAATTGGGACTTGGTACCGTTGTGGGAGATGGAACACAGCCTTTCCCCTGCATCCATATCAACGATTTACTTTCCGCTGTATGGTATATCTTAAACCATCCAAAATCGAGTGGAATTTATAACCTGGTGGCGCCGGAGATGGTTTCTAATCACTATTTTTCGAAAACATTGGGTAAAAAACTTCATCGACCAGTAATATTAAGAGCTTACAGTTTTATCCTGAAACTGTTACTTGGCGAAGGGGCAAACGCATTACTCAAAGGCCAAAAAGTGCGACCCAGAAGATTGTTGGAGCTGGGCTATCCATTTCAATTCCCCACCATTGACTCTATCTTACAGGATTTGGTAATAGAGAAATCGTAAATATACCAGAAATGATGAACAATTGGGGCAATACTTACTTTATATTCCTAAACCGTACAAGCCGTAATTAAACCGGATTTTCGATTGTCAATGTGGATGATTGAGCCTGGTTTTTATATTTGATAAGATGGCTACTGCGCATGATAATAATCAAAACGTAGAGCAGTGAGAAATTAAAATGATGATTAGAAGAATTTACAGTATTTGAAATTTATGATACGCTATATATAAGTACTTATTACTATTTAACACACCATGAAAATAAATAAACAATTACTTCAAAAATATAATGTTCCGGTACCCCGATACACCAGTTATCCGCCGGCCAATCATTTTACAGGGGATTTTAAGGAAGAGGATTTTCGTACTCTTTTGGTCGAATCAAATGCGGAGGAGCCTTCTAATATTGCCTTTTATGTGCACATCCCCTTTTGTGCGCAAATATGCCATTATTGTGGTTGCAATGCCCTAAAAATGGGTAGAGCCGATGAGGTAAAACGATATATAGCAGCTGTAAAAAAGGAGATTGAACTGGTGGTAAGTACCATTGATCCTAAACGAAAAATATCGCAGATTCATTATGGTGGCGGCACGCCTAATGCTATTAAAGCGGTTTACCTGAAAGAAATTAACGATATTTTATTCGCACATTTTGCACTTATCGAAGATGCCGAAATAGCCATTGAATGTAACCCGGCCCACCTAACGCATGCCTATCTCGATGACCTTTTTGAAGCTGGTTTTAACCGTTTTAGTTTTGGAATACAGGACTTTGACGAAAATGTTTTAAAAGACGTAAACAGAAAGCCATCGGCCTTGCCTGTTCCGGACTTGGTGAACTATGTAAAGAAAGCCAACCCTAAGTTTGCTGTTAACCTTGATTTTATTTATGGCTTGCCGGGTCAAACGGTCAGCAGCTTTTGTAAATCTATTGAGCGAGCCATAGCAATACGTCCCGACAGATTGGTCACCTTTTCGTATGCCCACGTGCCCTGGTTCAAAGAGCATCAAAAAATATTGGTGCAAAAAGGATTGCCATCGGCAGATGATAAGTTAGACATGTTTTTGGCGGCCTACGATCTACTTTTAAAAGCAGGTTATGTTTCCATTGGCCTGGATCATTATGCCCTGCCTCAGGATGAGCTCTGCCAGGCCTTAAACAAACACCAGTTGCACCGTAATTTTCAAGGGTATTGCACTAAACGCACAACGGGTCAGGTGTATGCCGTAGGGGTATCTTCCATCAGTCAATTATCGGGGGGATACGTGCAAAACACCAAGAGTGTGAAAGCCTATATCGAATCCGTAAATAATGGTGCCTTTCCTGTGGAAAAAGGGGTATTGGTGAGCGATGAGCAAAAGGTAATTCGAAGTGTTATTAATGAGCTGATGTGCAATAAGTATATCGATTGGAAAAAGGTAGCCGAAAGTTTCTCCATGGACGTAAGCAGTCTTAAAAAGCAAATTGTTTACGATGAGACTGTTCTGGAACAGTTCCGGGAAGATGAGTTGATTCACTTTAGCGCCGACCATCTGGAAATAACCGAGCTGGGCACCATGTTTATCCGCAACATTGTGGCATCGTTCGATCCTGCTTTGGCCGGTAGCAATAAAAGATATTCTAACGCCTTATGATGATGCCTGCAAACAAAGTAGATGTAGTTATTGTTGGAGCCGGATTAACAGGGCTTACCTTGGCTTTTTATCTCCAAAAAGGGGGTAAAAAAGTAGCACTGGTCGAAAAATCGGATAGGTTAGGGGGAGCCATTCAAACAATTCACGAAAAAGAGTTTGTGTATGAGATGGGACCCAACACCGGTGTTATAGGTACCGAGGGCATTGTGCAGTTATTCGATGATTTAAAGGAGCATTGCGAATTAATTACACCGGATCCGGTAGCCAAAGAACGATGGATATTAAAAAAAGGGCAATGGGAGCCACTCCCCTCCGGACTTTTGTCGGCCATTGGAACACCCCTGTTTAGCTTCAAAGATAAATGCAGAATACTGGGCGAGCCCTGGCGCAAAAAAGGTACAGATCCGGATGAAACACTGGCCCAGCTGGTAAAGCGCCGTTTGGGAAAGAGCTTTTTAAATTATGCCGTAGATCCTTTTATTTCGGGGATTTATGCCGGCGATCCCACAAAATTAATCACGCGCTTTGCCTTGCCAAAACTGTATAATTTAGAACAAAAATATGGCAGCTTTATAAAGGGAAGCATCCAAAAACGGAAAGAACCGCGTACGGAGTTACAAAAAAGGGTGAGTCGTGAGGTGTTTTCGGTTAAGGGGGGACTCCAAAATCTTATTACAGCTTTAGAGAATAATATTTCAAAGGATAGTGTTTTTTGCGGATGCCAGCAGATTAAGGTTTCAAAACACGATAAAGGATTTAGTACAGAATTGAACACCATAGGGGGCGAACAATTTTCCATAGAGTCCGATAAAGTGATTACTACCTTTGGGGGGCAGGGCATTGGGGATGTATTGCCTTTTTTGCCACTGACCTTGTTAAAACCCGTTGCCGATACCACCTATGCCAAAGTGGTGCAAGTGGTGGTAGGATATAAACATTGGGATGGAAAAAATATAAAAGCCTTTGGTGGTTTGGTGCCAAGCGTAGAAAATAAAGATATACTGGGCATATTGTTTCCGGGTACCTTATTTAGCGGACGATGTCCTGCGCATGGTGCTTTACTATCCGTTTTTGTAGGAGGAATGAAGAAGCCGCATATGATCGTAAAATCAGATGAGGAAATCCAACAGATGGTGCTACGGGAAATAGAGTTGACCCTGCAATGTGACCAACAACCGGATTTGATTAATGTATTTCGTTATCCTAAGGCCATTCCACAGTACGATATATCTACCAAAGAACGCTACGCCGCCATCCACAGCATCGAAAAAGAATACAGCGGCCTGTACCTGGCCGGGAACATAAAAGGCGGCATAGGCATGGCCGATAGAGTGCAGCAAGCCTGGGACTTGGCTAAGGCTTTGCTGGATGAAGGGTAGAAGGGAATGAAATGATACAACAACGAGTCAAACAAAACTAAATAAAATAAAAATTATGAGCGTTCTTAATCAGTTACGTATCCTCGCTATATTAGAGGGAATCTCTTATCTCTTATTGATTCCAACTGTTATTCTAAAGTATGGGTTTGAGATGGGGCTACCCAATAAAATAGTAGGAAGCATTCATGGTTTATTGTTCGTTTTATATTGTATATGGGTGGTCTATTATGCCGTAAAAAAGAAGTGGAGTCTATTGAAAACACTCATCTGTTTGGCCGCATCTTTATTTCCCTTTGCTACATTTGTAGTAGATCAAAAAATTCTTAAAATTGAAGCGGATAACCAATTAAAAGCTGCCACCAATAAAGCGTCATATTAAATGGCAGTTTTTAGTATTTTAATGGCGTTATAATTGACTTATTTTTTTATAAAAGGCTTAATTTTACCGGATAATCTCTTATTTCACAATATAAATAGAATGAGCAAAGCATTACTAATTATTAATATAGGTACACCCGATAAGCCCGAAATAAAGGCTGTTCGTAAATATTTGACGGAGTTTTTAAACGACAGGCTGGTAATCGATATTCCCTGGCTGTGGCAAAAAATATTGGTGAATGGAATTATCATCCCTTTTAGGGTTAAAAATTCTACCAGTTTATATAAGCGTCTTTGGACTAAGGATGGTTCGCCATTACTTTTTTATCAGGAGCGACTGGTAGAAAAGCTTAACATAAAATTAAAAGGGAAATATGATGTATATTCGGCTATGCGTTATGGTAATCCATCCATTAAAAGTGTGTTGGCAGAGATAAAGGAAAAAGATTATGATGAAATAATTGTTTTACCCCATTATCCGCAGTATGCTACTTCTACCACCTTATCTACCATTAACAAGGTAAACAAAGAACTCAAAAACTGGAGTAAGCTGCCGAATGTAAAATTTGTAGAGCAATTTTATGACCATCCGGCTTTTATAAAGGCTTTTGTGCACAATATAAAAAAATATAATGTAGATAATTATGATCATGTTGTGTTTTCGTACCACGGCTTGCCCGACCGGCAGGTGAACAAAATACATCCCGGTATCAACAGCCCCGAGTGTACTTGCCATGTAGCTATGCCGGAGCATGGTAAAAATTGTTACAAAGCCACCTGTTACCAGACTACCCGATTGCTGGCCGACAAACTGGGTTTAGCTAAAGAAAAATACACGGTTTCGTTTCAAAGCCGACTGAGCAAAAACTGGCTGATGCCTTTTACCGATGTGGCCTTGGAAGAACTGTTAAAAAGCGGCAATAAAAAAATATTGGTGGTTTCCCCGGCCTTTGTTACCGATTGCCTCGAAACCGTAGTGGAAATAGGGTGGGAGTACAATGAGGATTTTATGGAAAACGGAGGGGAGAAGCTTCAGTTAGTCGAGAGCCTCAACGATGCTGATGTGTGGGTCGATGGCATTGCGGAGATCATCGAAAAAGTATAATTTGACGAATAAGATGCGCAATTAGGGCTATAAGCCGCACAAAATAGCCCCACGAAATAGCCCTACATAATCCACTTAAAAATCCGTATAAATACTTTTTATGGATGTTCGTATGGCAAACCACACTTGTTGCGTGTTAGCGGTTTCCAGATCGTTTTGCTCTTTACGGATGCGGAGGCCTGCGGCAATATTAAAATTATTACGGGGGTTAATTAAATAACTAAGGCTGCCTTCGGCATACAAAAGATTGGTTTTGAGCCCTTGGCCGATAGTATGGCCATATTCGCCCGGGCGCTTTTGGTTGTTCTGATAAATATTTTTACCGTAGCTAATGTTGTTGTCAAAGTCTTTTCCATACATGGCCACCATTACTTCACCACTAAAAACAATGCGGCGGAACTGGTATTTTATTTTGGTAACGCTTTCGCGGAAGTTGGCTCCCAGTGGGTGCGCCAATTCTTGATTGTAGTGTCCATAGTTGCTAATAGTTTCGCGGTGCGAATAAGTATAAGGCCTCACCTGGTTATATTCGGTCAGGAAATCGAGTTTATTGATGCCCAGCATATTAAAGCTTTTAAAACCGAATTGAAAGCCTTGTTTGTTGGCCCACCATTTATGGCCCGAAAATACTTCATCTAATTTAAATTCACCCAATATAAACTGTCCGTAAAAAGCGCTGTTGTTGCCTACAATGTATTTGGCATTTAGTCCCATGGTCATGTTATCGGGTGAGCCCAATGAGTATTCTACCGGACGAAAGAAAATGATGGGATTAAGATACGATAAATCAAAATTACGCTGCCCCATAGTGTCCTGTGCTGCCCATACCACACTCTCAAAAACACCCAACGAAAGGCGCTTACCTATGTTTACGTTAAGATAATGGGAAGCTGAGTATTTCTCTAAATACCGCGCATCGTTGCTTTCCAATACCGGGTCGATATTTAAATCGCGATGCTGTGCCCACATTACATGGTAATGTACCTTGTTAAAATTGGCACTAAACTTTAAGTAGGGATAGCTGAAGGAAACATCGGAGAGTAACAGCGAGCGGTGTCCATCGCCTATAAAGTGCTTGCCCTTACCCAGCTGAATATTGAACCACTGCGCCGGATTAAAAGATATAAATCCTGTAGCTTGTGCGTAATCGTGATTGTTCTGGCCGTATTCTTTACTTCTGCCCTGGCCCGGTACTACTTTTCGCTCGTGTACAAAATCATCCATGTAATTAGGGAAGGCCGACTGATTTTCTAAAAAATCGGTGTAAAAATAAAAGTGCTTGCCAAATGTACCTTCTATAAAAATACCGCGTGTATTATTCCATGTCCCCTTGCCTTCGTCCATTTCTTTGCCCACACCAAAATCGAACAACGGATTGATTTTTATGCTTATATCGTCATCCTGCCATTTTAACAAATCATCATGAAAAATCCTTTGCCAAAAATTAAGCTTGCCTTTGGGCACCTTTAACCCATCGTATAAAAGCGAATCGACGTTAGCGAGGGCATAAATACTATTCATGTTATACGAGCGCACGGAGCTGTGTATGTTGGTTCCCGGACGGTATATCAAGCTTCCGTAGGGGTTGAACTCCGGGTTGTTGTAATAGCTTATTTTTTGCGCCGAAATAGGAAGGACAAAAAGGAGTAAGGTAGAAATTAGAATTATGGTGGAGCTGAATAATTTCATAATCGGTATGTTAATTTCGCTTTAAAAATTGAGGTAATTTAGAAACATTTTTCCAAATTAAGGATAATACGTTACCTACCTTGTTTTGTTTTAGTGCCCGCAAATCTTCTTTCGATTTTATCCATATATTTTTAAGACTATTGTTACTTGTACCGCCTACTCTCATACGGGTAATCACCATGGGTACGTACTCGGCCACATATTTGCCATTCGAAAAAAATCGTAATATAAAATCGTAATCGGCAGCTATTTTATAATCTATATTAAACTTACCTATTTCTTTAAATACTTGTGCTTTCAGAAACAAGGTAGGATGGGGTGGCATCCAACCTGCCTTTAGCAGTGCAGGCTTAAAGGTTTTGCTTTGCCAATACCGAATAACTTTATCGGGATTTTGAAACTGCACATACTCCAAATCCCCATAAATGGCATCGGCCTTTGTTCTTTCAAACTCCTCTACTATAGTTGCTATGGTGGTGTCATCGTCCAACAGGTCGTCGGCATGTAAAAAAGCTATTACATCGCCCGTTGCCATTTCTATACCTTTGTTAAGGGCATCGTAAATACCCCGGTCGGGTTCCGAAATAAAATGATGGATAAAGGCTTTATAGGTATCTGCAATTTTTAGGGTTTGATCGCTTGAGCCACCGTCAACAACAATGTATTCTATATGTGGATGGGTTTGGTTAATTACAGAGCGCAGTGCACTTTCGAATGTTTTACCGGCATTGTAGGTGGCAGTTATAATAGAAACGGTCATTGTTGAATTTTAAAAAATATGGATGGCAAAAATGGTGAATTTTCTTTATAAACTACTTTTTCTTTTGTTCTAAATCGATTATTTCTATATCACGCAAATATTTCCTTTGTTCACCAGGAGTTGTATTTTACCGATGGAACCGGTTTTCTCCGTACATCCATCCATACGCCAAACATAGCGTTTATATTAGGAGGCGTCATGTTTATAAATCCGCTAAGTAGGTTACCATTGGCAATATGCAAAGGTTTTAATTGTCGATTTTGTTCAATAAAATTGTTCCATTTGCCATGCGCAAAAGAAGCAATTCTCCATGTTCCTATTGAATCAGGGTGTACAAATCGCTTCATCGATATATTGATCAAGCCCATGTTATAGCGCCAGTTAATATCGATGCAAGGATGTATTTTTAGATTTCCTGTAGCGGTTCGGTAAACAATGGCATCTACACCTATGGGACCTTGGTAATATGTATGGGGTTCAATTTTTTTTATGGCTTTTATCAATCGCTGAACGGCTTGTTCAAGAACAGTATGAGTCAGCAACTCGCTTATTTCGTTTGCCTGATACGGCCAATTGATGTGAGCGCCAATAAAATGTTGTTTGCTGTCGTTGATGGAGTAGGAGATACCTGAAAAATCCATCTCACCATTCTGCCTTAGGTTAAGTTGAAAGGAAAAATCAAACACCTTGTCTAACAATGGCTCTGCAGTAACAAACCCCTGTTGTTTCAATGCTCCTTTTATCCAGGCGTAGTTGGCATTGCGTCCTTTTGCCGGGTCAATCACATGAATTCCTCTACCCGATGAACTCCAGGGCGTTTTTAGGATAACGGCATGTTGTTTGGCCAACCACACATCAAGTTGCGCTATACTGCTAATATTTATTGCGGGTGTTTGCACTACAATAGCGTTTTCTGTATTCCTGTCCTGATTTAATAAGCATTGCACGCGGTTGGTCGTTTCCCGGCTAAAAAAATCCCTGCTGCTTTGTTTCCACATGTAATTGGGCGATTGTTTAAAGTGCACGGAGCAGTATGGTTTTAAATGTTTGGTTTTATGATGTATGGCGGGGGTCCAGCTCCAGGGCCTCAGGTAATTGTAAGGTACTTGTGGTAGTTTTAAGGTATCGGAATAATTTATATGGGGCAATCCCAGCTTGTGCCACAGTGCTAAAAAATCCGGTTCGGGCAAGCGGGGGGTATAAACAATATCTTTGTCCGACGCATAAAAAGAAGGCAGAAAAGCCAAATCTTCTTCAAAGCGAACCAGGTTACGGGGCGGCATAAAGCTATGCATTCCGTTGGCTATCGCCATTTCTCCCGTTGGGTTAAAAATATATAGATCGCTCATGCCCAATCAATGTTTCGTTTTATTGTATAGATGATGTTATAGGCGATCATTTAATTTATTTCGGTTAAATAAAGGGGGATAGAAATAATAACATGGGTTCCTTCACCCGGTTTCGACTTTATGCGCAATTTACCCTTGTGCTCCTTAACAATCTTAAAGCTAATGTAAAGCCCTAGTCCGGTACCCTCACCTGCTTCCTTGGTGGTGAAAAATGGATCGGTTATTTTGCTAAGGTGTTTTTGATCAATACCTGCGCCACTATCGGAAATCATTATTTTCAGATGCTTACTTTGCACCCCGGTGCTCACCTTAATAGTGCCCTTCTCGTGTATAGCCTGACAGGCATTTATTAAAATGTTAATAAATACCTGGTGTAATTGACCGGTGTTGCCTAATACGATGTAAGATTGGGCCTGAAAGTTTTTTACCAATTCTATTCTGTTACCCAATAAATGCTGAATCATTAATATACTGTTGTCCAGGATAGAATGTATGTCGCACTGTTCGTTGAGTTTTTTTTGGGTTCTGCTGAACTGGTTCAGTCCTGATACAATTTCTGATGCCCGTTCAACCCCAGTCTTTATGCATTCCAACAGAATCTCCACATCTTCATCTTGTTGCTCTTTTTTATCGTCGAAGTATGCTTGTAGTCCGGTGTATCCTCCAAGAATATAGTTAAGAGGGTTATTGATTTCGTGAGCTACACCTGCCGTTAATATCCCCAAAGAAGCCATTTTTTCCTGCTGAACCAGACTGGATTGGGTTTCTTTTAACTTGTCAACGGTATCCTGTAGCTCACTGGTACGCTTTTTTACCAGTCGTTCCAGTTTTAAGTTTTGGCGACTCAGGTTGAGGTTGTACACTTTAGCAATCAAAACGATTAACAATAAAGCTATTCCAAAATAAAGCAAGTAAGCCCATTCGGTCTGATACCATGCAGGTTCAATACGAAATTGAAATGTGCTGACAGGGCTCACGGTTCCATATACATTTTTGCTCATAACCTTAAATGTATAGGTGCCATAGGGAAGATTGGTGTAGGTGGCCGATGGTTCTGACGACCAAACACTCCAATCCTTATCAAAACCCTCTATCATATGCCTGTACTGGTTCTGTTGTGCCGATTCAAGATAATTGGAACTGAAGTGAAAGCGCAGATTGTTAAATTGCTTTTTTAAGACGGGAACATTTTTCGCGGATTGTGAAATGACCACCTTGCCTTCTGTATCAACAAAAGAGCCGTTAAAGATAATGGAGTCATTAGTCGAAATGCTTACTTTTCGGATGAGTACATCGAATGATTTATTTACATCTTTCTTTTTCCATGTGTCGTAGATGCAAAAATATCCTGCTCCTCCAATGTTAACAAAGCGCTTGTTTTCGGTGGATATGGATCGTATGTTGTTGAGTTTAAGAAAGGGTTTGTAATCAAATAAAGCAGAGTCGCCTTTAAAAGTCAATAGACCTGTTTTATCCCCATAGATAAAAAATTGCTCGGTATTGATTTGCTCTGCCACTTTAACTCCGCACGAATCCCTGGTAAACGTGCTGCCCCATTGCTTATCGTGGTTAAACCTATAAGTGAGCTTACCCTTTGCATTATGTACAGGCAAGGCTTCATAAATTCCCTTTGGTGTAAAAATATTTATTTTGCCATTAAAATTATTTACGTACGATTTTTGTATTTGGGCAGGCAGTCCGTCTTCCTCCGAAAAACGCGTAAGCGTATAATCGGTTAAGTTTTTGTTTTTGAATGTGATAAGTGTAATTCCTTCGTTGTAGGAAGCCATCCAAAGTTTACCTTCTTCGTCAAAAACCATCGAACGGATCTGACTAATTATATTATCGTCAATAGTAAAGGTGTCGGTAATTTCGATAAAATTATCCGTTCCGGTATCCCTAAAAGTACAAATAACAACGTTATCGTCTAATCCAATGGCAATTTTATCGGGGTATCTTTTGTCGTAGGCCGCACAGAAAATTCTTTCTCCCTTATTGTAAATATGTTTTACTTCCTTGTTGTTTATTTCGGAAAGCGACATCCAATTGCACAACAGCAAATGACCGTTAATGTCAATAAATTGATGGGCAACTCGAAGTTTTTTTATAACTTCAGCTTTGTGGTTATCGTTTTCAATAGAAAATTGATAGGGTGGCAGGTAATAGCATTTATCCTCGGTGCCAATGTATTGCATTCCCTCGTGTACGGTTGAAGTGATTACGTCGTCTTCTATTCCTTGATTTTTGTTATAAAACGTGGCGGGGTAACTCAGGTCAATACGCGAAACGCCTGTTCTGTGTGCAGCCCAAAGGTTATTGTTTCCGTCTTCTAATATCGTAATGGATGAATTATCGGTCAGCCCGCGTTCCTCGTTGATGATTTTAATAATTTCCCAATTTTTATTTAAAATGGCTACACCTGCCTGTGAGGTGCTTATCGCTATGGTTCCGTCCTCCAGATTGAGCACGTGAAAACCAAAGTTTTCTTTTAAAAACAACGCGGTCTGTGCTGGCAATTCAATCCGGCTTAGTTGTTGGGTGGATGTGTTGTACTTATAAAAGTAATCATTTCTGCTAAAGGATATGGTCACTTCATCTTCGGAATGTGGGTTCACAAAAAAATAGCCTTTTTTTCTCGTATACTCTACATCACAGTTGCTTATCGGCACTATTTGATTACCTTCAACAGTGGCCATACCCAATGTTTTGTCTATAACATAAATGCTACCGTTGGCATAGGCTCCACATGGTGGTTGCAGATCGACCGAAATAACGCTTACCGTATCATTTATCAACCTGAAAATTTTGTTTTGGCATATGTAATATACGCCTTGCTCCGTTACAAAAATTTGCCAAACACTCCGGTAATGGGGCGTGTTGCCCGGCACCAGGTGATTTAATGAATGATATTTTAATGCACCTATAGCGTCTGGTTTTAAATAGCCAAAGTCATTGTTACCACCCACATATATGGTACCCGTAGAGTCGCTTGCCAGGCTTTTTACAGCCGATTTATTGGGTATGGAGTGCCTTCTCCAGGTTGTGCCATCATATTCTAATACTCCCTCCCTGTCGCCAAAAAAAAGAACACCCCTTTTATCCTGACATATAGACAAGATAATTTTACTGCCTGCATTGTCGTTCGGGTCAAAATTTTGAATATAAGGTGCACCTTGATAATTAACTGCTTGTGCTAAAAATATCTGAGGTAGCACTAAAAGTAGCAGGCAAAAGTACAGTTTGTTGAGTGGATGCATATTTTATTGGTCAATGCTTTTAATTATTTGCTCCATAACGCGGTTAGTTCTTGCTGCCGAAATACCATCGCTAATAGCTTCTTTACCTTGCAAAATGCTTTCTGTTACTTGTTTTATCAGGTTGTACTGTATGTTCTCCGGATTAAGATAAGGAAACTCCGTTGTCCCCTTGTCTGTAATAAGCTGTATAGGATCGGGTGTAAAACAGCTCAGCCTAAGGCTGCCTTGTGTACCGATGAGTTCTATGCTGTCACGAGTAGCCTTATCATGGGTTACAAAGCTCCATGTGCCCGAACCTACAACCCCACTCGCAAACTTAAAGGAGGCACTTATGGTATCTTCTGCTTCGTACCAGGGGTTGTTGTTGGCAGTAAAACCGATGGCTTGTGTTATGGGTCCCAATAAAAAGTCCAGCAAATCCAATTGATGCGATGCCAGATCATAAAATATACCTCCACCGGCAATAGAAGGATCTATACGCCACGACTTATTTTTTTCACTTTCTTTTGCCGGACGGGTTAGATGCAAGTTCGCCGCCAGAGGGCGACCTATCGCATTTTCATCAATAAGTTGCTTTGCCTTTAAAAAACCAGGTAGTGTGCGTCGGTAATAAGCCACAAACAAAGGCATGCCGGTTTCTTTGGCCACCTGGTTCATCGCCAGGCACTCCGCATAGTTTTTTGCCATGGGTTTTTCAACATACACAGGCTTACCGGCACGCATGGCTGCAATGGCATATTGGGCATGCGTAGATGGAGGCGTAGCAACATATATGGCGTTTACCTGGGGTGATTGAATGAGTTGGTCGGCATCGGTATAAAAATGAGCTACCTTGTGGCGTTCTGCATAATCCCTGACTTTTTCGGCATTACGCCTCATAACGGCCACCAGATTAGAGTGGTTAACCTTGTTAAATGCAGGTCCACTTTTTACTTCGCAAACATTGCCGCAACCTATTATTCCCCAATTGATAATTTTTGTCATCATTAATTGTTTTAAAATAAACCAAATGTTTTATTTTTGGCTGCTGTCAACAATCAAATATATTAAAATTTGGAGCAGATAAAAGACAAAGTAAATAATATTATCCAGGAACATTGTTATTACGATATTATAGGCGATGTTCACGGTAATGCCACAGAGTTGGAACAACTGCTGCCAATGCTCGGTTATAAACAGATTTACGGCATATGGAGGCACACCCGTAGAAAAGCTGTTTTTGTTGGCGACTTTATTCATCGTGGCCCCAATTCACGACGCGTTCTGGAAATTGTTAAAGATATGGTAAAATATGGCTTTGCCCATGCCATATTGGGCAACCATGAGTTGTATGCTATTTTTCACCTGTCTAAAAATAAAGACGGGAAACCATTTAAAAAGATTTCCGACTCCTCAAAAAAAATGGCCGAACAATTGAAAAGTGAATTCCACGGGGAGGAAAAATTACTTAAGAAATATATTAAATGGATGCGTACCTTACCCATCCATCTCGACTTTGGAGCTTTTAGGGTGGTACATGCCTATTGGAACGACGATTATGCGCGTATTATAGCACAACATCGTACGGAGGGAAGTTTTTCAAAAAAAGCGCTGGCTTACATGGCCGACTCCAGGCATCCGTTGGGTAACGCCGTCGAAAAGTCAACTAAAGGCATTGAGTTTAACTTGCCAAAAGATTTAATCATTAAGGATTCGGACAATAACCGCAGAGGCAGCTTCAGGATAGGGTGGTGGAAACCAGCCGAAAATAAAACCTTTCGCGAATTGGCCTATGGTAACAAATTTACTTTACCCGATTACACCATTCCCAGGCAAATCCTGTTTCCTTATAAGTGGTATTCCGAAAAAGAACCTATGGTGTTCTTTGGTCATTATTGCATGGATAAAAACAATATGGTGGTTCGTAATAACATTTGCTGCGTGGATGCGTGTGCGGCCAACGGCGGCACATTAGCAGCGTACTGCTGGCAGGGCGAAACGGAAATGGATGCAAATCATCTGGTGTTTTTATAATTTTTTTTGCTTTTCTATAAATTGAGGTTGAGTAGTGGGCTACTATAAAATATTAACTGTCTTCTTCTTTTATAATACCTGCTGAAGTAAGTACCGGAGAAGCATCAATATCGGCTATTTCAAGCATGTTTACCAGCTTGTCTAATACTTCACCTATAGCAAGCAAATCGTCGGCCGATGCTGTTTTTAACTTTACAGCAAGCCGCTGTTGCAGTAAGTCGGGGGTTTCTTTTAAAAGGGTGTCGCCCCCCGAGGTAAGGGCAATAACCGTTGTTCTGCGGTCGCCTGTTTTGGGCAGCCTGGCCAACATACCTTTTTTCTCTAATCGGTCAATAATGCCTGTTACGGTGCTGGAGTTTAATTTTAGATGGTCGCGGATGTTTTTTTGCGTAGCTTGGTAGTTGGGCGAATTTTTCAGGTATTCCAAGCATAAAATCTGCGGTATGCTGACACCATAATCTTTTTGAATTTTTTTCGATTCCAAATTGATGGAACGAACGATGCGTCTAATTTTTATAATAATGTTTTTGTAATCCATATGGCTATTGTTATATTTTGTTTCTAATGCAAAAGTAAGGATAAAATGTAATAATAGGTAATGACAAAACAGGTTGAAATTTTATCTCTTGTTTTAAGGCAGGGCTATAAGGTATCTTTATAAGATTGGTTACCTTTGTCATCCTAAAATAGCACGTCTATGTTTTTAAAACATCTGCATCTCATCAATTTCAAAAATATCGAACTTGCACAATTGGACTTATGCAAAGGCATTAACTGTTTGATAGGTTCCAACGGTGCCGGTAAAACAAATTTGCTGGATGCCATATATTACATGTCGTTTTGTAAAAGTTTTTTTAATCCTGTAGATAGCCAGAATATTAGGCATAATCAGGATTTCTTTGTGGTGCAGGGTACTTATCATGTCAACAATGAAGAAGAGCATATCTATTGTGGAGTAAAAAACGGTGTTAAAAAACAATTTAAACGTAATAAAAAAGAATACGATAAGCTCTCGGACCACATCGGTTTGCTGCCCCTGGTAGTGATATCGCCACAGGACGAGCGCTTGATTGTTGAAGGGAGCGAACAACGGCGCCGATATGTAGATGGGGTTATTTCGCAATACGATAAAACCTATCTCGAACAACTCATCAATTACAATAAAATTATATCGCAACGTAACCTGTATCTTAAAAAATTGAAAGTGTTGAATCCATCAGCGCATGATATGCTGGATATATGGGATTACCAAATGATTGAGTTGGGTAAAAAGATTGTGCAGGCGCGTACTCGCTTTCTGGAAGAGCTTAAACCTGTTTTTTTGGAAACCTATAATTTTATCTCCGGGCAAAAAGAAGAGGTCGAATTTGTTTATAAGTCGCATTTGAAAGATAAAGATTTTAAAAGCCATCTAAAAAATGCACGTGAGCGCGATATGCTGTTGGGCTACAGCACCAAAGGGGTACACAAAGATGATGTGGATTTTAAAATTGGTGCTTACCCCATCAAAAAAATGGGATCGCAAGGACAGAAAAAAACCTTTTTAATCGCCTTAAAATTAGGACAGTTCAAGTTTTTATCCAAATATAAAAAAAAGACTCCCATCCTGCTGTTAGACGATATTTTTGATAAACTTGACACCCAGCGGGGCGACAAGCTCATAGAACTTGTAGGAGGCGACTGCTTTCGCCAAATATTTATTACGGATACGCAA